>JAJXSZ010000092.1 GCA_021784255.1 Pseudomonadota bacterium
GGCGCCGACGATGTCGAGCGCGCAGGTCTCCGAGGCCAGCACCCAGCCGCCGCTTTCGAGCCGGCCGAGGATCAGCGGGCGCACGCCGGACGGATCGCGCACGCCGAGCAGCGCCTCCTCCGACAGTGCGATGAGGGAATAGGCGCCGACGACCTGCTTCAGCCCGTCGATCAGGCGGTCGACCACGGTCGAGTAGAGCGAGATGGCGATGAGGTGGACGAACACCTCGCTGTCGGTGGTGGACTGGAACAGGCAGCCGCGGCGGACCAGGTTGCGGCGCAGCGCGGAGGCGTTGGTGAGGTTGCCGTTATGCGCCACCGCGAAACCGCCGAACTCGAAATCGGCATAGAGCGGCTGGACGTTGCGCAGCACCGTGTCGCCGGTGGTGGCGTAGCGGTTGTGGCCGATGGCGTTGCGCCCCGGCAGGCCGGCGATGACGCGCGCGTCGCTGAAATTCTCGCCCACCAGCCCGAGCCCGCGATGCGAGTGGAAGCGCTCGCCGTCATAGGCGACGATGCCGGTGGATTCCTGGCCGCGATGCTGCAGCGCGTGCAGCCCGAGCGCCACCAGCGCCGCCGCGTCCGCCTGGCTCCAGACACCGAAGACGCCGCACTCCTCGTGCAGCTTGTCGTCGTCGCGTTCGTGGATCATGGCGTTCTCCGCGTCACGGCTTCGGGGCGACGGTGGGGGTGGGCGCGGCGGTCGCCGGCGGGATCGGCGGGGCGGCGCCGGGCGGTTGGGCGTCCGACGATCCCGTGGTGGCGGGGCCGCTGGGCGATCGGCCTGGCGTCGCCGACGAAAGGCCGGGGATCGCAAGCTTGCCGCCGATCACCGCCGGCGTGAGCAGGCTGGGCAGGGGCAGCACGTTCTTCTCGTCGAGTGCCGCGACCTTGGGCCGGAAACTCTGCGGCAGCATGCCCGCGAGCCAGACCGCACCGTCATGGGTCAGCGGCAGCAGCCGCGCGGAGCGCACCGGTTTCGGCCATTCGGCGGGCGGGATCGCCATGCCCGCCATGATGTAGGCGACGATGCCGATCAGCACCCCGCGCAGCACGCCATAGGCCAGGCCGAGCGTGCGGTCGAGCCCGCCGAGGGCGGAGGCGCGCACCATCCGCCCGACCAGGTTGGTTGCGAGCGTGAAGACGATCAGCGCCAGCACGAAGACGATGCCGTAGGTCGCGGGATTGGCGATCTGCGGGTTCTTGATCCAGCCGCGCACCAGCGGGTTCGCCGCCGGGAAGCCGACATAGGCGATATAGGCGGCGGCGGCCCAGGCGGCGATGCCCAGCACCTCGCGCACGAAGCCGCGGATGAAGGCGACGATCGCGGAGATGGCCACGACGGCCAGCAGGACGGCGTCTGCGGAGGTCAAGGTTGCTGATCCCAGGGACTGGTCGGGAGAGGGGCTGGCCTTCTATATCGGTCGCCGCCCCGCTGTCGCCAGACCGTCATGCGGATACCTTCCCCGCGCGGGCGAGAAACCTCGCCACCAGGTCGCCGAGATGGCCGATCTCGGCCAGCGCCAGGCCCTCCGGCGCCGCCGCCTGGCGGTTGCCGCGCGCCACCCGCCGCGGCAGGCAGGCAGCAGAGAAGCCGAGCTTCTGCGCCTCCTTGAGCCGCGCCTCGGCCTGCGCCACCTGCCGCACCTCGCCCGAGAGCCCGACCTCGCCGAAATAGACACAGCCGGCATCGGTCGGCTGGTCCGCCACCGCCGAGACGATCGCCGCCGCGACCGCGAGGTCGGCCGCCGGCTCGCCGATGCGCAGCCCGCCGGCGACGTTGAGGTAGACGTCCGACCCCGCCAGCCGCATCCCGCAGCGCGATTCCAGGACCGCGAGCAGCATCGACAGCCGCGAGGCATCCCAGCCCACCGTGGCCCGCCGCGGCGAGCCGCCGGCATTGGTCGCGAGCAGGCACTGGATCTCGACCAGCACCGGGCGCGTGCCCTCGACGCCCGCGAACACCGCGCTGCCGGAGACGTTGCCGCGACGCTCGGCGAGGAACAGGGCGGAGGGGTTGGCGACCTCGGCGAGCCCGGTCTCCGTCATCTCGAACACGCCGATCTCGTCGGTGGCGCCGAAGCGGTTCTTCACCCCGCGCAGGATGCGGAACTGGTGGCCGCGGTCGCCCTCGAAATAGAGCACGGCGTCGACCATGTGCTCGAGCACGCGCGGCCCGGCGATCGAGCCCTCCTTGGTAACGTGGCCGACCAGCGCCACGGCGAAGCCCTGCGACTTGGCCAGCCGGATCAGCTCGAAGGCCGAGGCGCGCACCTGGCTCACCGAGCCGGGCGCCGCCTCCAGCGTGTCGAGCCACATCGTCTGGATGGAGTCGATGACGACGAAGGTCGCGTCGCGCGCCGCCTCCAGCGAGGCGGCGATGTCGCGCAGGTTGATCGCCGCCGCGAGTTCCAGCGGCGCCGCGGCGAGGCCGAGGCGGCGCGCGCGCAGGCGCACCTGTTCGATCGATTCCTCGCCCGAGATGTAGATCGCGCGCCGGCCGCTCTCGGCGAGGCTTGCCGCGGCCTGCAGCAGCAGCGTGGACTTGCCGATGCCAGGATCGCCGCCGAGCAGCACCGCGGAACCGCCGACCAGGCCGCCGCCCAGCACGCGGTCGAGCTCGGCGATGCCGGTCCCGGCGCGCGGTGGTGGCTCCGCCTCGCCCGACAGCGCCACGAAATCGAGCTTCCTGCCCTTGGCCGCGGTGCGCGCGGGGCCGGCGGCGGGGGTCGCGGCCTCCTCGGCGATCGAGTTCCAGGCGCCGCAGGTCTCGCAGCGTCCGGCCCATTTCGGGGTCACGGCGCCGCATTGCGCGCAGACGAAGCGGGCGACCGCGCGGGCTATCGCCGTAGCTCCATGGTGATCGGCCCCTCGCGGCGCCCATGGGTGAACTGGTCGACGATCGCGTTGCCGCTGGTCATCAGCGTGTCCGGCGCGCCCTGCCAGACGATGCGGCCCTTATGCAGCATCGCCACCGAATCCGCGATCCGCATGGCGCTGGCCATGTCGTGGGTGATGGCGATCGCGGTGCTGCCGAGGCGCTTGACCACGTCGACGATCAGCCCGTCGATCACCGCGCCCATGATCGGGTCGAGCCCGGTGGTCGGCTCGTCGAAGAACAGCAGGTCGGGCGCGGCAGCGATGGCGCGGGCCAGGGCGACGCGCTTCTGCATGCCGCCGGAAAGCTCGGCCGGCCAGAGATCGCCGACGCTGGGCGCGAGCCCGACCTGCGCCAGCACCGCGTCGGCGCGCCCGCGCGCCTCGCGCCGGCCGACGCGGTGGCGGGCGAGCAGGCCGAAGGCGACGTTCTCCCAGACCGGCAGGCTGTCGAACAGCGCGCCGTTCTGGAACAGCATGCCCATGGTGGCGACCGCGCGCTCGCGCCCCTCGCGATCCATCGCCAGCAGGTTCCTGCCGTCGAGCTCGATCGTGCCCGCGTCCGGCTCGATCAGGCCGAGCACGCATTTGATCAGCACCGACTTGCCGCTGCCCGAGCCACCGATGACGACGAGCGAGGTGCCGGCGGGCACGTCGAGGTCGATGCCGTCGAGCACCTGCTTTGCGCCGAAGCCCTTCCGCAGGCCGCGGATGCGGAGTTTCGGTACCGCCGCGACCGCCGCGTCGCTCATCGCACGAAGAAGATCTCGGTGAGCACGTAGTCGAAGGCAAGGATCAGCACCGAGGCGGAAACCACCGCGGCGGTGGTCGCACTGCCCACGCCCTGGGCGCCGCCCTTGGAGTTGTAGCCGTTGTAGCAACCCATCAGCGCCACCAGGAAGCCGAACACGGCGGCCTTCACCAGCCCCGAGACGACGTCCTGGGTCTGCACGAAGTTCAGCGTGTTCTCCAGGTAGACATGGCCGTTGAAGCCGAGCCTGAGGGTGGCAATGATGTAGCCGCCGAGCACGCCCAGGATGTCGGCGACGACCACCAGCAGCGGCAGCGCGATCGCGCCGGCGAGCAGGCGCGGCGCCACCAGGTATTTCATCGGGTTGGTCGAGAGCGTGGTCAGCGCGTCGATCTGGTCGGTCACGCGCATGGTGCCGAGCTCGGCCGCCATCGCCGCCCCGGCCCGCCCCGCGACCATCAGCCCGGCCAGCACCGGGCCGAGTTCGCGGGTGACGGAGAGCACGACCAGGCTCGCGATCTGGGTCTCGGCGGAGAAGCGCGCGAGCCCGGTCGCCGATTGCAGCGCCAGCACCATGCCGGTGAAGATCGCGGTCAGCGCCACCACCGGCAGCGAGAAATAGCCGATCTCCGCGAGCGAGCGGCCGACCATGCGCGGATAGAAGGGCGGGCGGACGATCTGCGACACGCCTTCGGCGGCGAACAGGGTGATCCGCCCGCATTGGCGCGCGACGGCGATGGCCGCCTTGCCGATCGCGGCAACGGCATCGAGCAGGCGTTCCATCAGCGCCGCCCCGCTAACGATCGCATTCAGCGATGGCATTCAGCGATGGCATCGGGCGACCCGCGGCCCGAGGCGCGTCAGCACCTCGTAGGCGTTGGTGCCGGCCCAGAGGGCGACGGTCTCCGCCGCGACCCCCTCGCCCACCAGTGTGACGCGGGAGCCCTCGGCGAGGCCCGGCACGCCGGTCGCGTCGTAGGTCGTGAGATCCATGGAGACCCGCCCTACCAGTGGCAGCACGTGGCCGTCAAAGAGGGCGTGGCCGGTGTTGCCGAGGACGCGTGGCCAACCGTCGGCATAGCCGATGCCGACGGTGGCGATGCGCGTATGGCGCCCGGCGCGCCAGGTGGCGTTGTAGCCGACGCTCTCGCCCGGCCGGATGTCGCGCAGTTGCAGCACCGGCGCGGTGAGCCGGGCGGCGGCGCGCATCGGGTTGGCATGGCCCGGCGTCGGGTTGATGCCGTAGAGCGCCGCGCCCGGGCGCGCCAGGTCGGAGGCGAAGTCCGCGCCGAGGAAGATGCCGGAGGAGTTGGCAAGGCTCGTCTTCCAGGCGGGGAACAGGGCGCGGAGCCGGGCGAACCGCTCGCGCTGCAGCGCGTTGGCGGGATCCGCCGGCTCCTCGGAGGCGACGAGGTGGGTCATCAGCAGCGCCACCTCGACGCCGGCGAGCAGCGCCGGCTCGCCGGCGAGGCGCGCCATCTCGGCGTCGGCGAGACCGAGCCGGTTCATGCCGGTGTCCGCGTGCAGGAAGGCGATGCCGCCGCCCGCCTCGCGCCACAGCGCGAGCTGGCCGAGGCTCGAAAGCACGGGGACGAGGCCGGCAGCACGGCAGGCGGCGACCTGCGGGCCCGCCGGTCCGTTGAGCACGGCGATGCGCGCCTCGGGCAGCACCGCGCGCAATGCCAGCGCCTCGGCGACCTGGGCGACGAAAAACGTGGCGCAGCCGGCGCGCGCGAGCGCGGGGGCGATGGCGGCGGCGCCGTGGCCATAGGCGTCGGCCTTCACCACGGCGGCGGCGGCGGCACCGTGGCGGCGGGCGAGTTCGCGCCAATTGGCGACGATGGCGCCGGTATCGACGTCAAGGACGGCGCCGGTCTCGCCTTGCGCGTGCATCGGGCGTTCAGAATTCGTCCGCGTGCACCTGGTCGAGATCGGCGAAGCGGGTGAACTCGCCCTCGAAGAAGACCTCGACCGTGCCGGTGGGACCGTGGCGCTGCTTCTCGATCAGCAGCTCCGCCTTGTTGTGCACCTTCTCCATGTTCTCCTGCCAGCGCGCGAGCGCGTCCTCGTGCTTGGCCGGATTCTCGAAGGCGATCGCCTTCGGCTTGCGCATGTTGAGGTAGTACTCGTCGCGGTAGATGAACATCACGACGTCCGCGTCCTGCTCGATCGAGCCGGATTCGCGCAGGTCGGCAAGCTGTGGGCGCTTGTCGTCGCGGCTTTCCACGGCGCGCGAGAGCTGCGAGGCGGCGATCACCGGCACGTCGAGCTCCTTCGCGAGCGCCTTGAGGCCCTGGGTGATCATGCTGATTTCCAGCACCCGGCTTTCCGCGCGCTGACCGACCGCGGGGCGCATCAGCTGCAGGTAGTCCACCATGACCAGCGCCAGCCCGTTGGTGCGCTTGAGGCGCCGGCAGCGGCTGCGCAGCGCCGAGAGCGTGATGCCCGGCGTGTCGTCGATGAATATTGGCAGCGCGCTGATCTCGCGGCTGGCGCCGACGAAACGGTCGAAGTCGCGCTGCGCGATGTCGCCGCGGCGGATGCGGTCGCCGGAAATGCGCGCGGCATCGGCGAGGATGCGGTTGCCGACCTGCTCGGCACTCATTTCCAGCGAGAAGATCGCAACCGCGCGGGTGGGCAGCGCATTGGCGTCGGTGGTGCGCGCCTCGGCGAGGAAGGAGCGTGCCGCAGCCTGGGCGACGGTCGTCAGCAGCGAGGATTTCCCCATGCCCGGCCGCCCGGCCATGATGATGAGATCGGATTTGTGCAGCCCGCCCAGTCGCTTGTCGAGGTCGCGCAGCCCGGTGGTGACACCGGAGATGCCGCCGGAGCTGCGCAGTGCCCGGTCCGCCGCGGCGACGGCCTGCGCCAGCGCCCGGTCGAAGGCGATGAAGCCGCGCTCGCTGTCGTGCTCGGCGAGCGTGTAGAGCGCGGACTCGGCCTGCTCGATCTGGTGCTTGGCGTCCTGGTCCGGCTCCGAGGCGAAGGCACTGTTGACGACGTTCTCGCCGATGTCGATGAGCTGGCGGCGCAGCCAGGCATCGTGGATCGCCCGCCCGTAGTCGCCGGCGTTGATGATGCCGACCATGGCCGAGACGAGCTGGGCCAGGTAGGCGGTGCCGCCGACCTCCTCGAGATGACCGGAATGCTCGAACTCCGCCTTCAGCGTGACCGCGTCGGCGATCTGCCCGCGGCCGACGCGCGCCGCGATGGCGGCGAAGATGCGGCCATGGATGGTGTCGGCAAAATGCTCGGGGCGCAGGAAATCCGAGATCCGGTCATAGGCGCCGTTATTGGCCAGCAGCGCGCCGAGCAGCGCCTGCTCCGCCTCCACGTTGGTCGGCGGGAGGCGCTGGGACAGGCCCAGCAGCGGCGGTTCGGTCTCACGCGTCACCATCACCCCATCCCTACGCCGGCGCGGGCGAGTCCGCACGCCGGCGCGCGTGTGGATTGCGGGGATTGGGGGGACGGCTCAGGCGCGGATCTCCTGGCGCGCGGCGACGCGCTCGGCCTCCGCCATGTAGTCGCGCGCGAGCGGTAGCGCGGCCTGCTCGCGCACCAGCTGCAGTTGGAAATTCATGTGGTCCTGGCGGCGGAAGGCGAGTTCGGAGCCCGCCAGGTAGAACTCGAACATGCGGCAGAAGCGCTCGTCGTAGAGGCCCTGGATCGCGTCGCGGTTGGCGGCGAAGCGCCGCCGCCACTGGCGCAGCGTCAGCGCATAGTGCAGGCGCAGGATCTCGATGTCGGTGCTGCACAGCCCGACCCGCTCGACCGCCGGCAGCACCTCCGACAGCGACGGCGAATAGCCGCCGGGGAAGATGTATTTCGCGAGCCACGGGTTGGTCCTGGCCGGCCCGTCGAAGCGCCCGATGGCGTGGATCAGCGCCACCCCGTCCTGGGCGAGGCAGCGCTTCACCACCCGGAAGAACTGGTCGTAGAAGCCGACGCCGACATGCTCGAACATGCCGACCGAGACGATGCGGTCGAAGGTCGCGTGCAGGGCGCGGTAGTCCATCAGTTCGAAGCTGACACGATCGGCGAGCCCCTCGGCGGCGGCGCGCGCCTGGGCCTCGGCAAGCTGCTCGGTGGACAGCGTGATGCCGGTGACGCGCGCGCCGTAGTCGCGCGCCAGCGTCAGCGCCATGCCGCCCCAGCCGCAGCCGATGTCGAGCACCGAAAGGTCCGGCCGGTCGAGCCGCAGCTTGGCGGCGATATGGTGCTTCTTCTTGAGCTGCGCTTCCTCCAGCGTCTCGTCGCCATTGGGAAAATAGGCGCATGAATACTGGCGGTCGCGGTCGAGGAAGAGCGAGTAGAGACGGCCGTTGAGGTCGTAATGGTGCGCGACATTGCGCCGCGCGCGCGACGCCGGATTGAACTGCGCGAAGCGGCGCGTGATGCGGCCGAGCCCGTCGCGCAGGCCGATCAGCGACACGCGCGCGGTCTGCGAGCCGAGATTGGTCATCAGCACCTCGAGCACGTCGTAGATGCCGCAATCGACCGGCGTCAGCGTGCCGTCCATGTAGGCTTCGCCGAGGGCGAGGCTGGGGTTCACGACGAGGCGACGGATGGTGGCGGCGTCGGCGATGGCCATCACCGCCTCGGGGCCCTTCTCGCCGGCATAGGTGGTGATGGAACCATCGGGCCAGCGGACCGTCAGCCGACCCAGCACGATGAGCCGCCTGAGAATGAGATCGAGCGCTGCCCGCATCCGTTTCTCCCTGCGTTTGACGCGCCTAGATTGGACCGGCAGGCGCCAGAAAGGCAACCTTGCCGCCATCGCCGCGCGCGCCCGGTCAGGAAGCCGGAACGACTTTGTACAGCGCGATTCCCGGCCGCTGCGCGACGCGCACAAGGCGGCCATGCAGCATCGTCGGCGGCGCGCCGGACCAGGTGCCGGTGACGATCATCATGTCGAAATAACCGAGCGCGGGGTCGATCGGCCGCTGCCCCGCCTCCTTGGCGACGGCGCGGCGGATCGTCTCCATCGCCGTCTCGGTCGCGACCTCGGCCGGCACCGCTTCCAGCGGCTGCTGCCCGGGCTTGTCGAACAGCGCGGGGACGAAACGATCCGTCACCGCGGCGATATAGACCGGGAAATGGTAGTCGGTGGGCAGCGCGAGGTCGGCAACCCAGGGACTGAGCCCTGGCGCGGGGGTGTCGTCCTGCACCTCGCCGACGCGCGTGCCCGGCGGAATCTGGTCGAGAATCCAGTGCACGTCGGCGATGTAGGGGCCGGTGCGCGACCAGGCGACGAGCATGACGGCCAGGCGCAGTGCCAGCATCGCGCCGAGCACCAGCGCCGCCGCGCGCGCCTGGCCGCGGTCGCGAAACGAGGGCAGGAAGGCGACGGTGACGAGCACCCCGGCGAGCAGCTGGAACCGGACATTGACGTAATAGAGGCCGTGTTCGGCGAAGGGCAGCGCGAGGCCGAGCACGACCATGGCCAGCAGCACCAGCAGCCCCGCAGGCGCCACCGCGACGCGCCCGGCGCGGCGGGCACGCAGCAGCACCAGGACCAGCAGCAGCCCGGTCAGGGTGCCAAGAAACACCGGGTAGGAATACCAGGCCGAGCCCAGCGTGTGCCAAAGCAGAGCCAGCCGCTCGGGCAGCGTGCGTCCGCCGACGGTGAGCACCTTGGTCGCGGCGTAGAGCCCGGCGAGCATCAGCCCGGCCGGCAGCGGCGGCAGCAGGGCGGCGGCGGCTCGCAGGAGCCAGTCCGGCGCCGCCCGCGCCCGCCAGGCGCGCACCAGCGCGTCGGCGCCGAGGAGCATGCCGAAGACGAAGGCGCCGAACAGGTGGGCGACGAACAGCACGAAGCCTAGCGGCAGCGCCAGCAGGGCGAGCGCGGCGAGGGCGCGCGGCGAGCGGGCGCGGCGGCGCAGCAGCAGCCAGGTGCCGGCGGCCCAGAACGCCAGCATCGTGGCGAGGCAG
>JAJXSZ010000093.1 GCA_021784255.1 Pseudomonadota bacterium
TCATCTTGCAGGAGGGCAAGCCGTACCGTAACGAACTGCCCTGCCGCGATGTGGCAAGGCGCAGTGTCAGCGTGACGGCCGAACTCAGCCCAGCGTGATAGCGGAACAGGAAACATCTCTGTCACCGCTGCTGGCGTTGTCGGGCCTCGTCGTTGAGAGACCCGGCAACGACGGCAGCCTGCGGCTGATTGACAATCTGAGTCTGACACTGCGCAGCAAACGCATCACCGGTGTCGTCGGTGAGTCCGGAGCCGGCAAATCCCTAACCGGCGCCGCGTTGATGGGCCTGCTCGAACCTCCATTGCGGCAAAGCGCGGGCACATTGCGGTTCCGCGGCCATCTGGTAACCCCCGACAGACCTCTGCATCGTGGTCGTGATATCGGCATCGTCTTCCAGGATCCGCTGACGGCGCTGAACCCACTGTTCACGATCGGCCACCAGCTGGTGGAAACGATCCGGATCCACCATCGCCTCGGCCTCGCCGCAGCCCGTGATCGCGCGGTTACCCTGCTCACGGAGGTTGGCATCAGCGCACCGCAGGCGCGGCTTGGTCAATATCCGCATGAACTCTCTGGCGGCATGCGCCAGCGAGTGGTCATCGCTCTCGCCTTGGCGCCAGATCCCGCTGTTTTGGTCGCCGACGAACCGACGACCGCGCTTGACGTTTCGATTCAGGCCCAGATTATCGCGCTCATCCGTCGCCTGTGCGACGAGCGCGGTATGGCGGTTCTGCTGATTACCCACGACATGGGCGTGATTGCCGAGGTCGCTGACGAAGTCGCCGTCATGTACGCGGGCCGGGTTGTCGAAACTGGTGGCGTCGCCCAGGTGCTGCGCCAGCCCAACCATCCCTATACGCGTGGCCTAATGGCATCGACGCTGGAGATCGGCTCCAGCCACGCGACGCTGCCACAGATCCCTGGCCAGGCGCCGCGGCCAGGCGCGCTTCCCTCGGGGTGCGCGTTTCATCCGCGTTGTCCCGACCGGACGGAGCAATGCGTCTCCCGTCCGCCGCCGGTGCACCCGGTTGGGGATGGGCAGGTCGTCTGCTGGAATCACCCGCGTGGATGAGCCGCTGGTCCGCGTTGAGGGACTGCGACGTTATTTCGGAAGCGCCCGCCTCGCTCTCCGGCTCGCCGGGCGGTATCCGGCGCCCCTGCGTGCCGCGGATGATATTAGCTTCGAGATTCGCGCGGGCGAGACACTGAGCCTCGTCGGTGAATCGGGTTGCGGAAAATCCACCGTCGCTCGCTGCGTTGCCGGTCTGCAGCGGCTCACGGCTGGGCGGATAAGCATCGGCGGGCACGACGGCATGCACATCGCGTCTGGGGCCGCCGGACGCGAGGCGCGGCGCCAAACGCAGATGATTTTCCAGGATCCTTACGCGAGCCTCAACCCACGTTGGCGGGTCGGTCGGACCCTGGGCGATCCGCTGCACGCATTTACGCCGACATTGCGCGGCAAAGTGCTGGCGGAGCGTGTCGGTGCACTGCTGCATGCAGTCGGTCTCTCGCCAGAGGATGCGCGGAAATACCCACACGAGTTTTCCGGCGGCCAGCGGCAGCGCATCGCGATCGCCCGCGCCATTGCCGCCGGCCCACGTTTCATCATCGCCGACGAACCGACTTCGGCGCTCGACGTCTCCGTGCAGGCGCAAATCCTCAATTTATTGCGCGAGCTTCAGCAGCAGCTCCACGTGACCTACCTCCTGATCAGCCACAACCTGGCGGTCGTCGAGCACATGTCGGACACGGTCGGCGTCATGTATCTCGGTCGCCTTGTGGAGTTGCGTCGCGCGGCCGATCTCTTTGCTGCTCCAGCGCATCCCTACACACGGCTCTTGATCGAGACAGTACCAAGCCTCCACCGGATTGGAGCGCCCCGTAGCCCGCTCTCCGGTGAGGTCCCGGATCCACACCACCCACCGTCCGGGTGCGCATTCCATCCGCGCTGCTCGCTGGCGACCGAGCGCTGCCGTGTCGAGCGGCCGGTGCTTCAGCCCGTCCTCGGCGGAACGGTCGCATGCCACGCCGCGCAGGGAGGTCGCGCCAGCCGGTGACGCTGTTTCTGTCTACCTGCTACTGAGGCGTCACCCATTAGGGTTGGAGTCGCGGCGGGCTCTGCGCCGCCACCGGTTGGTGGACCACGACGCCGCCTAAACAATCCTCGCCGCCTCCGTGCTGAAGACGACGCGCTGGGGGTGGTTGACGGAAGCCACGCATTCGATAGGCACGCCGCCGGCGTCGCGCACGACGCTGTTGTAGAGTAGCACGTTCAGGCCCGGCTTCACGCCGAGCAGGCGGGCATCCTCGGCCTCGACAGGGCCGACGCTGATCTCGCTGTCCCGATCCGTCGGCTCGCAGCCATAGCGCTCACGCAGGATGGCGTAGAGCGAGGCGTTCTCGGCGAGGTCCTGGGCGACCAGGCCAGGAACGCGGGCAAGCGGGATCCGGCTGGTCTCCACGCAGATCGGTAGATCGTCGGCGGTGCGCAGGCGGCGGATGGTCAGCACCGGCGTACCAGGCTCGATGCGCAGCCGCGCAGCGACGCGGCGATCCGCGGGGCCGGGCCCGAAGACCAGGAGCTGGCTGCCCGGGCGTGCCCCGGAGCTGCTGATGATGCGGGACATGCTGAATGGGCGGCGGGAATCGACGACGCGGGTCACGCTGACTGCGGCGACGCAGGTGCCGTTGGTGGAATCGCGCTCTAGCACACCGGCGCGGACCAGCTTCTCGATGCCCTGGCGCACCGTCATTCGGCTGAGACCGAGCCGCAGGGCCAGAGCTCGCTCCGAGGGCACGCGCGCGCCTGGCTCCAGCCGTTCCTCGCGCATCAGGCGCACGACGGCGTCCCTGGCCCGAAGATAACCCGGCTGGCGCTGCCTGGAATCCGCCGCCATCCGCCCTTCTCCTCCTGTCCCCATGACACCGTACCGGGCGTTACTTCAGCGCGCCCGCCGTCAATCCACGCATGAACTGGCGTTGCATCAGCAGGAAGACGACAAGGATTGGGACGATCGAAATTACCAAACCCGCAAGCAGCACCGGCCAGTTCGTATTCAACGAATCGCCGAATGTGGTCAAGCCAACGGTCAGCGGGTGCAACGCGTCGTTGCTGACGAAGGTCAGGGCGAAAACGAACTCGTTCCACACCCGCATCGCCTGCACCATCGCCGCCGCGGCGAGCGCCGGGCGGGCGAGCGGCAGGTAGACATGCCAGAAGCAGCGCAGCAGGCCAGCGCCGTCCATCGTCGCCGCCTCCGCCATTTCCGGGGGAATCTGCGTCATGTAGGCGCGCAGCAGCAGCACGGTGAAGGGCAGGCCGTAGGCAATGTCCGGCGCGATCATGGCGAGGTAGGTGTTGTAGATGCCGAGCAGCACCATGATCTTGAACAGCGGGAACAAGCTGACTTCCGGCGGCACGATCAGGCCGCCCAGCACGATCGCGGTCACCAGGCCGCGGCCGCGGAACCGCCTGGTCACCAGCACGAAGGCGGCGAGCGCACCGAGCAGCACGATCGCCACCACCGATACCCCGGTGATGAGCACGCTGTTGGCCATGAAGCGGCCGAGCCCGTAGCGCCAGGCCTCCGGGTAGTTGTGCCAAAGCCAGGTGGTGGGAAGCGCCCAGCTCCGCTCGAACAGCGCATCCGAGGACTTCAGCGAGTTGAGCAGCAGCCAGGCCAGCGGGTAGATGGTGACGACCGCGAGGATCGTGAGGATGGTCAGGGCGCCGAGTTTGGCCGGCGCGAGACGCAACGCAAGACGGGAGCGACGGCGCATCATGGCGCCCGCCGGCGCGACCAGTAGAGCTGCGCCGCCCCGACGACCGAGCAGATCATGAACATCACGACGGCTATCGCCGCCGCGTAACCAACGCGGTCGTCGCGAAACGCTGAGCGGTACATGTAGCTGCCCAGCACCTGGCTGGCGTTGTTCGGGCCACCGCCGGTCATAACCCAGACAATGTCGAACACCTTGACCGCGCCGAAGATGGTGATGAGGGCCATCAACACCGTGGTTTCGGTCACGCCGGGGACGGTTACGTGCCAGAAACTGCGCCAGGCGCGCGCGCCGTCGATCGCGGCGGCCTCGTACAACTCGCGCGGGATGGCGCGGATAGCGACGATAAAGAGCACGGTGATATAGCCGAACCATTGCCATTGTGAGACAGCAACGATCGCCGGCAGCGCGGTCGCCTCCTCCCCGAGCCATGCATGGGCGAGCGCCGCAAGCCCCACGGCATGCAGCGCCTGGTCGATGAGGCCGACATCGGGCTGGTAGAGTATCTGCCACAGCAGCCCGATCACAGTGATGGGCATGATCGAGGGGATGAAGTAGGACACACGGAAGAAGGCGGAGAGGCGGATGCCCACGACCCCGGATTCGAGCACCGCCGCAAGGACCAGTGCCAGCGCCACCTGCACGATCAGCGAGACCACGGCGTAGAGCACGTTGCCGCGCAGGCTCTGCCAAAACAGCGGGTCGTGGAGCAGCTCGCGGAAATTCCCGAATCCGACGAAACGCCAGGTTGGGCTCAGCGAGTTCCAGGCATGGGCGCTGTAGGCGAAATCCAGAACCACCGGGATGTAGAGGAAGACGGCGAGGAACAGCAGGACCGGCACCAGGGCGAGATACGGCGCCAGACGCGCGATGATGGCGCGACGCCGCATCCCGCCCCCGCCTCGGATTTCGTCCGCGTTCCCCGCCGCTCCGCTCAGCCCTGCTCCTTCTGCACCTGTAGCGCCGCGGCGCGGACCTTCGCCATCACCCCGGCGGGCGTGCCGCCAGTGCCCATCAGCGCCTGACCGCCGGCGAGGAAGGCAGAGGCGACGCGGCTCTCCACGTCGGTGTCGAGCCACAGCACCATGCCCTTGGCGTGCTTGATGTCCTCGATGCCGCGCAGCGTGGCTGCCGATGCGTTGGCGGAGGTCACCGCGCCGATCGTGGCCGAGGGGCGCCCCGTGTCAGTGGTGAAAAGCGCGCCCTGCGGCTGGCTGGTCAGGAAGTTGAGGAAAGCCATCGCCACGTCTGGATGCTTGCAGGTGGGTGCCACGACGAAGCCGTCCGGCGCGCCGGTCAGCAGGTCCTGCCGACCGCGCCCGTGGGGGATCGCCGGCATTGGAAAGAAGCCCCAGCCATCGGCTCCCAGCTTGGTTCCGGGGACGCCGCCGAACTCCACCAGCTCCTGGTACATCATCGCCTCGCGCCCAGCGTAGAAGCTGGCGCGCGCCGCGGCATGGGTCAGCGCGTTCGGCGAAGCGTTGAACCAGCCATGGGTCAGGAAGGCCTGGTAGTGACCGAGTGCGTCGACATAGCCGGGATCGGTGAACAGCTTGTTGGCCGGCGTCTTCAACGTGTAGTCGGCGACGCGCGTCTCCGGCGGCACCAGTTTGGCTATCAGGTCGCCGATATAGTGCACGGTGGCCCAGGCGAGCTGCGAGCCATAGGCGATGGGCACGACGCCGGCGCCTTTGAGCTTGTCGAGCAGGGCGGTGAAGGCCGGCCAATCCTTCGGTGGCTCGGTGGCGCCGACCTTGGCGAAGAGCTTCTTGTTGTAGACCATGAACTTGGCGTCGACCTCGACCGGCACGCCGTAGATCTTGCCGTCGGTCTTGTAGGCATCGAGGGTGGCCGGCAGGAAGCGGCCCTGCCATTCCGGTGCCGCCATGTAATGGGTGATGTCGAGCACCCGCCCGGCGCGGATGAACTGGCGCGTGTACTCGCCGACCCAGGTGAAATAGATGTCGGGAATCTGGCCGCTGGCCATAATGACGCGGATCTTGGCCTTGTAGGGATTGTCGGCCACCGCCTCCATGTTGATGGTGACGCCGGGATGCGCCTTCTGGAACGCGTCCACGGCCTCGCGGAAGAAGCGGATGTTGTTCGGTTCCGGCCATTTGTGGAGGAAGGAAAGTGTCACCGGCTCGGCCGCGGCCGCACGGCCAGGCTGCCATCCGCCCGCCGCGATAGCTGTCCCCGCGGCCACGGCCGCACGATTGAAGTCACGCCGTTTCATCACCCGCACTCCTTATGTTTGTTGTTGGCGTGGTCCACGTCTCCGATTGGCACGCCGTGGCCGAAGCCACCCTTGGTGCCACAGACCTCCGCTGCCTGCGCCGCGCCGATGGCGAGGCAGGCCGCGACCTCCGCGCCGCGCAACCAGGCGACGAGGAACCCGGCGATGAAGCCGTCGCCGGCGCCCAACGTGTCCACCACGCGGGCCGGCGGCGCCGGTACGGATATAAAGCGGTCCCCCTCGAGCGCGCAGGCGCCGGCGGCACCGCGGGTGGCGACCGCGAGGCCAGCACCCGCCGCCCGCGCGGCACGCAGCAGCGCCTCGCAGTCCGCCACGTCTCGGCCGGAGGCGGAGAGGAAGGCGATGTCGACGCTAGCGAAGGTGGCGGCGACACCGGGGCGCTGCCAGTGCTCCGAATAGTCGTAGGTGAGGACGCGGGCGTGCTGGCGTAGCCAGGCAATGTGCGCGTCAAGATCGCTGTGCACGGAAGTGTGCACGATGTCGTGCGCGGCGACGAAGGCGGCGTCCCCCGCGCCGAGATCGTAACGGTCGCGCACGCCGCGGTCACTGCCGGCGAAGCGGCGGTCTGCCCCCTCGTGGCGGATCCGCGACCACGGGTTGGGGCCGTCGCGCCAGCGGACATGCGAGACGTCCACACCCTCCGCCACCAGGCTGTCATGCACGAGGCGGCCGAGCGCGTCGCGGCCAAGGCAGCCGAGATAGCTGGCCGCCGCACCGGCGCGGCGCACCTGCACAGCGACGTTGACGGCGTTGCCGCCGGGATATTGCATACCCTCGGTTTCGTAGATGTCGACGGTGTTGTCGCCGATGCCGAGGAGACGGACCATCAGTACTCCGTCTTCCACATGTACCGGCGCGTCGACAGCGGGTGGTTGTGCCAGACAGCGAGGTGCTCGGAGATGCGACGCAGCGCCGATTGCACGACATGGGGCGCCACAATACCGCGAATGCGCGGGTCAACACCCGGCATGGCGTAGTCCTTGGAATCGTAGATGAAGAGCCGCTCGGTGTAGCGCTTGCAGAACCGCTCCACGCGATCCATCAGCGGACGGCTGGGGTCCTCGCCCTTGTAGAGGACGAGCGGTGTGTTCTCGTCGACGATCTCGAACGGGCCGTGAAAGAACTCCGCCGCCTCCAGCGGCACGGAGTGCATCCACTGCATCTCCATCAGCACGCAGACGCCCCAGACATAGGCCGAGGCGAACATCGGGCCGGCGGCGACGTGGTAGAGGATGCGGTCGTCCTTGAGCAGGCGCGCGTCCTCCGCGCCGCGGCGATCGCTGTCGGCCGAGACGTCCGCCAGCACGCGCGGCAGGGCGTGCAGCGAGCTCATCAGCGGGTCGAACAGCTCCCATTTGTCCTTCGCCGACATCATGCCGCCGGCCAGGGCCTGGAGCAGCATGAACAGGCTGGCACCGCCGCTGTGCTCGCCCATGAGAAAAGACTCCGGCGCCGCCTTGGCCAGCGCGGATTCGGCGCGCTCGGTGATGCTGATGACGGTGCATTTGCGGTCGCGGACGAGCTCCGCGGCCTGCACGGTTTCCGGCGTAGTGCCGGATTTGGAGCCGAGGACGACGAGGGTGCGCTCGTCCAGCCGCTTCGGGTCCTGGGTGATGTATTCGGCGGGGAAGTAGCGGCGGATCTCGAGCGCGCGGCTGGCGTGCTCAACCCAGTATTCGACGCCGAGCATGCCGCGGTTCGGACCGCCACAGCCGACGAGGTGGATGCGGTCGATCGAGCCGGCGAGGGCGCGGCCGCGAGCCGCGGCGCGGTCCAGCACCGCCAGCGTTCCCGCGTAGCTATCGATGATAGATTGCTTGTCGACGTCGGTGGCCATGTCGCTCCCGCCCTGTTTGGTCATACCATTTGTTTTATTGGTCTATACCATTGTCGCGCATGATACAACACCCTTTGGGGACCTCCGTTCGCGCGAGCGCAAAGCGCCGGCGAAACAGTCGCGTCACGAAGTGGGTTTGCTTCGGAAGAGAGGAGGGTTCCTGATGCCTCGCAGGGAGATTTCCGGAGATGGAGCGGAAGCGGTTCGCGAAGGCGGTTGAGGAGGAGGCTGTCCGCCTGATTCCGGCGAGCCGCCGGACGAAGCGGGAGGTCACCGCCGCGCGGCATTCGTCTGCTTGCAGTTGCCGACACACCCCGGCGGCTCAAGCTCGGCTGTGTCCGGGTGGCGATAACTGTCAGCTGGCGTCCAAGAAGCGCGTCAATTTACCGGCGATGGAGCTGGGGGTGGCAGTCAGCCTTGAATGGGCCGCGCGGCAGACGGCTGCGTCATCAGCACATCCCGGCGCGACATCCGGGCAAGCTCGGCGCGTAGCACCGCGATGAAGGACTCGCTCGCCGGTGACAGCGAGCGGCCGGCGCGGTGCACGATCTGGATGTCGCGCACGATGTCCGGACGAATAAGTCGGCGCCTCGCCAGGCGCGCGGGGCTCGCGGCGCCGGCGACGGAAGGCAGCACGGCAATACCCAGCCCGGCCGCGACCATGGCGAGCGCGCTCGCGATCTGGGCCACTTCGTAGACCGGGTTGAGCAGGATCCCGGCCTGCCCCGCCGCCGTCTCCACCAGATGGCGCAGCCCGCTCTGCGGCGTCAGCGCGATCAGCGGTTCGTTGCGCAGCGCTGTCCACGCCACGCTGCGCTGCCGCGCGAGCGCGTGGCCGGCTGGGCAGAACAGCACCAGGCGGTCATGGGCGATCGGATGCACGGCCAGGTTCTCCTGCCCGGCCGCGACGGTTCCGATGGCGAAGTCGGCCTCACCGGAACGGACGCGCGCCACCAGTTCCTGCGTGCCGCCATCTAGCAGCGTGATGCTTATGCCGGGATAGCGGGCGCGGTAGATGGCGATGGCGTGCGGCAGCAGCGTGGTCGCGAGCAACGGCGGGGCGAAGACGGTGAGCCGGCCGCTGCGACGCTCGGCTAGGTCGCGCGCCGCGCGGATTCCGGCCTCCAGCTCGGCCAGGACGCGGGAAGCCTGGGCGGCGAACGCGCGCCCGGCCTCGGTCGCCTCGACGCGGCGGGTCGTGCGGTCAAGCAGGCGAAGGTCGAGTTCGCGTTCGAGCTCAGAGACCAGCATCGACACGGCGGATTGTGCGAGGCCAAGCTCCTTGCCCGCGCGGGTGAAGCTCGCGAGTTCGCCGACGGTGAGGAAGGCCCGGAGTTGCCGGAGGGTGATATTCATCAGCAAACCTGAATAGTCGATCAGTAATATAATCTTGTCTGATGATTCTCTCCGCGTCTAGCATCGCCGGATGCAGGATGCCGCTGCCGCCGCCGCGAGCGCCGCCGACGCTCCACCCAGATCCCCGGTTGGCGCGAGGATGGTCAGGCGCGAGGACGCGGCGCTGCTGCATGGCGCCGGGCGGTTCCTGACTGATATCGTCTTGCCGGATTGCCGCGAGATCGCTTTCGTCCGAGGCACCGAGCCCGGCGTGCTGCGGCGGATCGAGACGGACGCGGCGCGCGCCATGCCAGGCGTTTCCGGCGTC
>JAJXSZ010000094.1 GCA_021784255.1 Pseudomonadota bacterium
ATCAGCCTTCGGAGGGCAACGCTCTATCCAGCTGAGCTACGGGTCCCTAAAACCAGTCTTGCTGGCGCCTGCCTAGCGGAAAACACCGCTGGCCGGAAGCCCGTTCAGTCGAGGGCCGGGTAGCGCGCCGCCAGCAGCCCGGCGGCCGCTGCTTCGCCGGCCAGCCGCGCCCGCGGATTGTTCAGCCAGGCGACGATGTCGCCGATCACCCGCACCCGGTCGTGGTCGCGCAGCAGCAGATGCCATCCGTTCCGGAAATAGCAAAACCGCGCCACGCCCGGGGGGACGGTGCGCCAGACGGCGAGCATGGCCGTCTTCGGCACCAGTTGGTCATGCGCCCCGTAGAGGAACAGGGCCGGCGGCGGCAGCCGGGCAGCGGCATCCTGCGCGGTGCTCATCAGCTTCACCAGCCCGGTCAGGGTGTCGAAGCGGGCGGTGCGCAGGGTGAGCGGGTCCTTGAACAGTGCTTCCAGTGCCGCGCGGTTGTCCGAGGCGCGGATCGGCACCGGCGATCGGCCGGAGGACGCCCAGGGCAGCAGGTGGCCCATCATCCACAACCCTGCCCGCATGACGACGTTCATCTGTTGGCGGCCCCAGACCGCCGGGGCGGACAACACCAGCGGCGTGTCGGGCGCGAACAGCCCGCGCGCCGCCGCGACCATGGCGACCGCGCCGCCCATGCTCTCGCCCATGACGGCAAACCGCGCCGCTGGATAACGGGCCGCGACCAGGCGGGCCATCGCCGCGGCGTCGGCAACCATGGTGTCGGTCCCGGCCCACAGCCCGCGCCCCGGCGCCGCGCCGAAACCGCGCTGGTCCGGCGCGACGATGCCGATATCGGCCTTGGTGAACTCGGGCGCGGGGATCTCCCATGCGTCGCGGCTGTCGTTGTAGCCGTGCAGTGCCAGCAACACGATGGTCGGCTGCGGCGGCATCCAGACGCGGTAGGGCAGGACGGCGCCGTCCGCCATGACGAACCGTCCCCCCTCCAAGGACGCGGCTTCCATCACCGGCTCGCGGATCGCCACGCCCATCGGCACGCGCTTTGCCGCACAGCCTGCCAGCGTCCCGGCCAGCAGCACCCGCCTCGACAAGCTCCTTGCCCGCCCCGCGTTGGAAACCACGATCCCACCGGCTAACATGGACCTCGCCCGCATCCCAAACACAGGTCGCCATGTCCGCAACCACCGATCTCGACGAGACCGCTCCGATCTTCGTGCAGGAGCGCAGCGTGCCCTGCGACGGGGGCAATGGCCCGCTCGGCCATCCGCGCGTGTGGCTGCGCATCGCCGACGGTGCCGTGGTCTGCCCGTATTGCTCACGCCGCTACGTGCTCGTGGGCGAGGCGCAGGAAGGTCATTGAGGCGCGCACCTTGAGCGGCGGACCAAAGCTCGTCCTGGTCGACGGCTCGGGCTTCATCTTCCGCGCCTTCCACGCCCTGCCGCCAATGACGCGGCCGGACGGAACGCCGGTCAACGCCGTGTTCGGGTTCACCAACATGCTGGCGCGTCTGGTGCGCGAGCATGCGGGGACCCACCTCGCGGTGATCTTCGACGCGGGGCGGCAGACATTCCGCAACCGGCTTTATCCGGCCTACAAGGCGCACCGACCGGAGCCGCCGGAGGAGCTGGTGCCGCAATTCGCGCTGGTGCGCGAGGCGACGCGCGCCTTCGGCCTGCCGGCGATCGAGGTCCCGGACTGGGAGGCGGACGACCTCATCGCCTCTTATGCCGAGGCAGCACTCGGGGCCGGCGGCGAGGCGCTCATCATTTCCTCCGACAAGGACCTGATGCAGCTCATCCGACCTGGCATCGGGATGCAGGACCCGCTGAAGGGCAAGCCGATCGGGTCCGCCGACGTGATCGAGAAATTCGGCGTGCCGCCGGAGAAGCTCATCGACGCGCAGGCACTGATGGGCGATGCCGTCGACAACGTGCCGGGCGTGAAGGGCATCGGGCCCAAGGGGGCGGCGAAGCTCATCGCCGAATACGGCGATCTCGATGCGATCCTGGCCGCCGCGCCGGCGATGAAGCCCTCGAAGCAACGCGAGGCGCTGATCGAGCACGCCGAGGCGGCCCGCGTCTCGCGCGAGCTGGTCACGCTGCGCCGCGATGCGCCGCTGCCGCTGCCGATCGAGGAGCTTGCGGCGCGTGAGCCGGACGGCGCGAGGCTCGCCGCATTCCTCGCCGCCCAGGGGTTCCGCAGCACGCTGGCGCGGTTCGGGCTGGAGGCGCCCGACGCGGCCGCGAGGCAGCCCGACCACGCCGGGGGCGGCGCACCGGCCAGCCCCGCGCAAACCGCCTCGTTCCAGCCCGGCGCCGCGCAGCCCGGGCCTGCTGGCCAGGCAAGTCTCGACCTGGTGGCGCCGGCCGTACCGCCCCGCGCCGAGGGCTTCGGCGCCTATGTGACGGTGACGACCGCGGACGAACTCGCGGCGTGGATCGGCGAAGCCCGCGCGGCCGGCATGGTCGGGCTCGACACCGAGACGGACGGGCTCGATGCGCTGCGCGCGACCCTCACCGGCTTCTCGCTCGCGGTGGCGCCGGGGCGGGCGTGCTACGTGCCGCTGCGCCATGCCGGGGCGGTGCAGCTCGCACCGGACGCGGCGCTTGGGCTGCTGGCGCCGCTGCTCGCCGACCCCGCGGTGCTCAAGGTGCTGCAGAACGCCAAGTTCGACCTTGCCGTGTTCGCTCGTGCCGGAATCGGAACTATCTCGCCCGTCGACGATACGATGCTGATTTCCTTCGTGATGGAGGCAGGTGCCCACGGGCATGGCATGGATGAACTGGCGCAGCTGCATCTCGGCCATACGCCGATCAGTTACGATAGCGTGACGGGAACCGGGCGCAGCCGCATCCCCTTCGCCGCGGTTCCACTCGATCGCGCCACCGCCTATGCCGCGGAGGATGCGGACGTGACGTTGCGCCTGTGGCACGCCCTGCGGCCGCGCCTGCGCGAGGCCCGGGCGCTCGACCTCTACGAGAGCGTGGAGCGGCCGTTGATCGCGGTGCTGCTCGCGATGGAGCGTGCCGGCATCATGGTGGATGCCGAGGACCTGCGGGCCATGAGCCGCGATTTCGCGGCGCGCATGGCGGTGATGGAGCAGGAGATCCACCGCCTCGCCGGCGAGAGCTTCAACGTCGCCAGCGCCAAGCAGTTGGGCGAGATCCTGTTCGATCGCATGGGGCTGTCCGGCGGCAAGCGGATGAAGACGGGCGCCTGGGGCACGGATGCCTCGGTGCTGCAGGGGCTGGCCGAACAGGGGCACGAATTGCCGGCACGCATCCTGGAGTGGCGGCAGCTCGCAAAGCTGAAGTCGACCTATGCCGATGCGCTGGTGGAACAGATCAACCCCGAGACCGGACGCGTGCACACCAGCTACGCGATGGCGATCGCGAGCACGGGGCGGCTCTCCTCCACCGACCCCAACCTGCAGAACATCCCGGTGCGCACGGAGGAGGGCACGCGCATCCGCCGCGCGTTCGTCGCGGCACCCGGATGCGTGCTGGTCAGCGCCGATTATTCACAGATCGAACTGAGGCTGCTGGCCCATGTCGCCGATATACCGGCGCTCAAGGAAAGCTTTGCCAGAGGCGAGGACATCCACGCGCGCACCGCCTCGGAGGTGTTCGGCGTGCCAATGGCGGGGATGGACCCGATGACGCGCCGGCGCGCCAAGGCGATCAATTTCGGCATCATCTATGGCATCAGCGCCTTCGGCCTCGGCCGCCAGCTCGGCATCGAGCCGGGCGAGGCGCGTGCCTATATCGATGCGTATTTTAAACGTTATCCCGGCATCCGCGGCTACATGGACGGCGCGCGGGAAGAGGCGCGCAGGAACGGCTATGTGCTGACGCCCTTCGGACGGCGCTGCTGGATTCCCGGGATCATGGATAAGAATCCGGCGCGGCGCGGCTATGCCGAGCGCCAGGCGATCAACGCGCCGCTACAGGGCGGGGCTGCCGACATCATCAAGCGCGCCATGGTGAAGCTGCCGCGCGCGCTGAACGAGGCGGGACTGACGTCGCGGATGCTGTTGCAGGTGCATGACGAACTTCTGTTCGAAGCGCCGGCCGAGGAGGCGCAGAGGCTCGCGGCGCTGGCGCGCGGGGTGATGGAGTCGGCGGCAAGGATCTCGGTGCCGCTGGTGGTGGAGACGGGGCACGGCCACAACTGGGCCGAGGCACATTGACCGGCGTCGCTACCAGCTGAAACTCGGCACCGTCGCGACCGGAGCGAGCCCCGCCGCGCGGGCCGCGGCTTCGATACGCGCCTGGTCGCCGCCCAGTTCCTCGGCATGGATGCCGCCCAGAACCCAGCAGGCGGGCAGGCCCGCGCCGGCCGCTCCCGCGACATCGGTGCGCAGCGCATCCCCGACGGCGAGGACGCGCCTCACCTCGAGCGCGCGCAGCACCAGCGCATAGACCGCGGGGTCGGGCTTGCCGAAATAGCGCACGGTGCCGCCCATCTCCTGGTAGCGGTGCGCGAGCGCGCCGGCACACAGCACACGCTTGCCGTCGCGGATCACCTCGAGGTCGGGGTTGGCGCAGATCATCGGCAGGTTGCGCGCGGCGCAGGCGGCGAGTGTCGGCTCGTAGGGGCCGAGCTCGGTCACGCCGCTCGCGTCGTCCGGCCCGGTATTGACGACGAAACTTGCTGCCTCAGGGGCGGTGACGCGGGTGAGCGGCAGATGCTCGATGACGCTGAGGTCGCGCGCGGGGCCGAGATGGAACACATGTTCGCCGAGCGAGCGCAGCCAAGCATCCGGCCGGTCGCGCAGCGCCAGCCAGGTCGCCTCGCCGCTGGTCAGGATCGCGTCATAGAGCGAATCGGCGATGCCCATCGCGCGCATCGCCGCCTGGATCACGTGGTTGCGCCGCGGCCCGTTGGAGAGCAGCGCGCGTCGCTTGCCGGCGGCACCGAGCCGCGCGAGGCAATCGACCGCGCCCGGATAGGGCCGCACGCCGTCATGGATCACGCCCCAGAGGTCGAGGATGAAGCCGTCATAGCGCGTGGCCAGCGGCGCGAACGAACCGAGATGTTCCACGGCTAGAGGTCCATTCCGATCGCGGCGGGCACGTCGGCCAGCTTTGCCGCGTCCAGTGCGACCAGCAGCTCGCGCTTGAGGCGCGGGATCAGCGCCGGGCCGGCATAGATCATGGCCGTGTAGACCTGCACCGCGGTCGCGCCGAGGCGCAGCCGCTCCAGTACGTCCGCGCCGGTCGCAATCCCGCCCGAGGCGATCAGCGTCAGCCGTCCGGCGGCGCGGCGGGCGACGATGCGCAGTGCCTCGCGCGCGAGCGGGGCCAGCGGCGCGCCGGACAGTCCGCCCGCCTCCTTCGCGTGCAGCGAGCGCAGGCCGGGCGGGCGTGAGATGGTCGTGTTGGTGACGATGATGCCGGTCAGGCCGGCGGCAATGGCGACGTCGGTGGCCGCCTCCAGGGCTGCGGCCGCGAGGTCGGGCGCGAGCTTGACGAACAGGGGCGGGCGTGTGGCGGGCAGGGCGGCGAGGATCGTGGCCAGACGCGCCTCGCCCTGCAGGTCGCGCAGCCCCGGCGTGTTGGGCGAGGAGACGTTGATCACCACGTAGTCCGCATGTGGCGCCACGGCGGCGAGCAGCGCGGGATAGTCGCGCTCGGGGTCGGCGCCGTCCTTGTTGATGCCGATATTGGCGCCGACCGGTACCGGGCGGGGGCGGAAGGCGGCGAGGCGGGCCGCGTAGGTCGCCATTCCCGCGTTGTTGAAGCCCATGCGGTTGATCACCGCGCCGTCCTCGGGCAGGCGGAACAGGCGCGGGCGGGGATTGCCCGGCTGCGGCCGCGGCGTGACCGTCCCCGTCTCGATGAAGCCGAAGCCGAGGCGCGACATGGCCTTCAGCGCCACTGCATTCTTGTCGAACCCGGCGCCGAGGCCGATCGGATTTTTCGCAACACGGCCGAACAGGGGGACGGCGAGGCGGGGATCGTCGGGCGCCGTGTCGCTGCCGCCGAGGCCCGCGCGCAGGGCGAGGATCGCCAGGGCATGGGCCCGCTCGGGGTCCAGCTGGCGCAGGAAGGCGCTGGCGAGGGTTTGCATGCGCGTGTCCTGCTCCACACCGCGGCGTTTGAAAAGCGGTGGCGCGTGCTACATCGGCATGCGTGTACGACAAGCCCTATCTCGAAACCTGCTGCCGCTCGGCGCTGCACCGCGTGGTGCTGGCGGGCGAGGCCGGCCGTCCGGGGACGGCAAAGGACGCGCCATGCCTGGCCCGTCTTGCCGGCATGGGGTTCGTCGTCGAGCGGGCAGGGGGCTGGCGGGCGACCGCGGCGGGGCTGGCACGCCACGCCAGCGAGGTGCTCAGGCCCGGGGCGTAGGCGCGACCGCGGGGGCGCATCGCCTCCGCGGGCGGCCAGGCTTACGCCAAGCCCAGGATCGAACAGCTTGTGCCTCAGGCGGCGAGCCACTTCGCCATGTCGTCGGGCTTCGGCAGGCCGCCGGCATGCACGACCTTGCCGTCCACCACCACGCCCGGCGTCGCGGCGATGCCGTAGGCCGCGATCGCCGCGTCGTCGGTTACTTTTTCCAGCCTGATATCGACGCCCAGCCTGTTCGCGGCCTGCTGCACCATCTCGGCGGTGGCGACGCAGCGCCTGCAGCCGGAGCCGAGAATTTTGACGGTCTTCATCGCATGACCTTTCAAGAGCAGGGGGGTCAGGAGCAGGGGGGCGCTTCAGGAGAAGAGGGCGTTGAACAGGTAGCCGACGGCGACGATGCCGAGGGCGACAACACCGGTGAACACGGCAATCAGCCGCAGCGTGAGCACCTTGCGCAGGATCACCATCTCCGGGAACGACAGCGCGGTGACGCTCATCATGAAGGCGAGCACGGTGCCCAGCGCGGCGCCTTTGCCGAGCAGCGCCTCGACCACCGGGATGATGCCGGCGGCGTTAGAGTAGATGGGCACGCCGATGGCGACCACCGCCGGCACCGACCACCAGGCCCCCTTGCCCATGATGGAGGCGAGCAGGCCGTCGGGCACGAAGCCATGGATGAAGGCTCCGGCCGCGATGCCGACGATGATCCAGATCCAGACGCGCCCCACGATGTCGCGCATCGCCTCGATGCCGGCCTCGATGCGGTCGATCACGGACAGCCGTGTGGCAGGAAGCTCGGCGTTGCCGGCCCGGACGTTGCGCACCCAGTCCTCGAGCCAGGATTCGAGGTGCAGTTGGCCGATGATCCAGCCCGAGACCATCGCCACCGCGAGGCCGAAGCCGAGATAGGTCGCCGCGACCTTCCAGCCGACCAGCACGAAGAGCAGCCCGAGGGCGACCTCGTTGATCATCGGCGCTGCGATCAGAAACGAAAACGTGACGCCGAGCGGCACGCCGGCGGAGACGAAGCCGACGAACATCGGCACCGCGGAGCAGGAGCAGAACGGCGTGAAGACACCGAGCACCGCTGCGGCGACGTTGCCCAGACCCTCGCGCCGTCCGGCGAGCAGCGCGCGGGTGTGCTGGGGCGAGAAGAAGCTGCGCACGATGCCCATGCCGAAGACGACCAGCGTCAGCAGCATCAGCACCTTGGGTGTGTCGAAGGCGAAGAACCGCACCGCTTCGTCCAGATGCGTCTCCGGCGTCACCGGCAGGTGCGAGACCAGCCAGCTGGAGAACGCTTCGAGCTGCCAGTAGGCGGCGAACCAGGCGACGACCGCGGCGACGGTGGTGCCGACCCACAATGCCGGCTGGCGCCGCGGCAGGTGGTGGGAGAGAGGAAGGCTCATGCCACGCTCCTGAAGCTGTCGGCCCGCACCGGCATTTCCCGCGCTGGCATTGCCAGCACCGCGTCGATCACCGCGCGTGTTTCGGGGGGCATGTCGTTTCGTATCCGATAGCGTACCCATTGCGCGTCGCGCCGGTCGCTCACGAGGCCGACCGCCTTCAATGTCGCCATATGCCGGCTCATCCGCGACTGGGTGGCGCCGAGCTGGTACATCAGTTCGCAAACGCAATGCTCGCCGCCGTCGGCGAGAAGGCGGACGGCGGCGAGGCGGGTCGGTTCCGACAGGGCGGCGAGCAGGGCAATTGCTTCGGTCATGCCGGTAATATATGCGGTGATGCGCATAAGCGCAAGAGAAGGAGCTGGCCGCGCCGCCAACCCGTTTCTGGGCGACCCGCGGGGCCGCGCGCGTTGCATCAGCCGCCGCCACGTTGCTGGCCAGCGAGGGAATTTCGGAGGCGAAGGCCGTCAGGCGCGCGGAACGGGCAAGGCGCCGGGCGGTGGCGCACGATAGGCGCGCCAGCCCCAGTGGATGCGCAGCTCCAGCGTTCGTTCTCCGGCGCCCGGCGGCAGGTTCAGCACCGCGGCGCCGTCGGTCCAGCGCCAGACGTTGTCGCCCTCGGCCTCCGGCGCGAGCATGCCGGCGACGATCAGCCCGGTGTCGAGGCGGATGGTCCTGCCGTCCAGCGCGATCTCGGCCAGCGCCACGCCGAGGCGGCGCGTGTCGCCGCTGCCGGGCGCGAACTCGTCCGGCACCGAGACGCGGGAGGCGATCACCACCCCGGTGGTGCCGGCGGGCAGGCGCACCGCGAGCTGCGGGCCGTCGCTGGCGAGCGGCGCGAGCCGGACCCCATCGACCTCGACGGCGAGGTCGGGGTCGTCCGTGTCGGTCCAGCCGGCGGCGCGCGCGCGCGCCAGGAGCCGTTCGCGATACGGCTGGGCCGCGGTCCATTCGAGCAGCGGCAGCGCCGGCTCCGCGGCCGGGGCGGCGGCACCGACGCAAATGCCGTCGGCCATCAGCAGGTCCGCGCCGGCGACGATCGGCCGGTAGTAGCGAGCGCCGCGCGGCGTGCGGACGCGGGTGACCGTGGCGCCATTGGCCAGATCGCGAACCGGGATCAGCCGACGCTTGGAGAAATCGAGCTTGATCGCGTCGTCGGCGTCCTCTCGCATGACCAGCGCCTGGTCCGGGGCGACGACCAGGTCGCGGATCGGCATGCCCTCCGCGACGGTCCCGGCGCGCACCAGGATCGGCCCGGCGGCGGCGGGCACCGGCCCGACGGCGATCGCTGCGAGCGGCTGGATCGGTCGGTCCGTCGAGGCGAGCGTCAGCGCGCGGGCGCCGACGCGCAGAGCCTCGACGGGAACCTCGCCCTCCATCGTCATCACCTTGGTTCCCGTGATCAGCCCGACATGCTGCGCCATGGCGCGACGATAGCGGGGCCGACGTCCGGGAAAAGGGGGATATGGCTTGCGGGAAGCGGGAAGTGCCTCAGGACAGCGGAGCGGCGGCGACGCGCTGGCCACGCTTGGTGACGTAGAGCACCCGCCCGCCATCGCCGGCGGAGACCAGCACCATGTCGCCGCAGGCCAGCATGTCGGCCGCGGGTTCGAGGAACCCCTCCGCGGCGACGGTGCCGAGCCGCATCGCGGGGGCGCGGTAATGCCAGAGGGTGAAGCCCTGGGCGTAGGCGAGCACCGAGAGGTTGGCGGGCTGGAAATACTGGGTTTCGGTGGCGGGCATGGCGTCTGGCTCCTTCTGGCAGGCGTT
>JAJXSZ010000095.1 GCA_021784255.1 Pseudomonadota bacterium
TGGCTTGGGTCGCGGTCGTGGTCGCGGCCGCGGTGGCTGGCGCGGAGCTGCCGTCCGGCGCCGGTGGCGCGCGCGCGGGGGCCTGGGCTGGCGGGTGGGGTGGTGGCGGATGCGGCGGCGGCGGCGGCGCGAGACGCACCGGCGCGGCGGGGCGCCCGACGAGGTTTTGCCGCACCGGGCGTGGTCGTACGGGAGTTGGTCGCACGGCGGCTTGCGGTACGGCGGGACCGTTCGGGACTCGTCGTGGCGCGGGGTTCGGCGCCGGGTCGAGGGGTGGCGCGATGGGACCGGCGGCGAGGGCCGCATCGACGCGCGCGACGGGTGGCGGCTGGGCCGGTGTCGTGGCGGGAGCGGCGGCCGGTTCGGGCGGCAGCGGCGCCGAAGGCGCGATGGCGAGCAGCTCCACGGCCGGCGGCGACGGCCCGGCGGCGAACGGACTCGTTCCGAAAGCGGTGAGAATCGCGCCGGCTGTTGCTGCGTGTGCCGCGGCGGAGAGCAACAAGCCGGCGCGCAAGCCCCTCACCTGTCCCAGGCGGGCGCGAAGGAGGGGTTCACCTGCCGGCGGTCCTTCGGCAGCGCGTCCAGGGCGGCCATGTCCTCGGGTGTGAGGGCGAGTTCGAGGGCGGCGAGGTTGGCGCGCTGGTTCTCGGGCTTCGCCGCCTTGGGGATGGCCGCGACACCGTCCTGCGCCAGCAGCCAGGCCAGCGCCACCTGTTCCGGCGCGACGCCATGCTTCGCCGCGATCGCGTTCACTGTCTTGTCTCCGGCGAACAGGCCGCGCGCCACGGGCGCATACGCGGTGACGGCGACGCCATGTGCGCGCGCGAATTCCAGCACCTTCGCCTGCCCCAGCATCAGGTGATACTCGACCTGGTTGCAGGCGATGGGAGCGTGGCGCACCGCTTCGCGCATCAGCGCCACGGTGAAGTTGGACACGCCGATCGCCCGCGCCCGCCCGGAGCGGCGCAGCGCCATCATCGTTTCGAGTGCGGCAGCGAGGTCCATGCCGGCGGCGGGCCAGTGAATGAGAAAGAGGTCCACGTAATCGCTGCCAAGACGTTGCAGACTGGCATCGAATGCAGCGCGCAGCGCTTTCGCTTCGAGATGTTCCCACCAGACTTTGGTGGTGAGGTGGATGTCCGCGCGGGCGACGCCGCTGGCGCGGATTCCCGCCCCCACGGCTTCCTCGTTCTCGTACATCTCCGCGGTATCGACGTGGCGGTAGCCCATGGCGAGCGCGCCGGCGACGGCCTTGGTGCATTCCTCGCCCTTCATGGGCCAGGTGCCCAGGCCGAGCACGGGCATGGCGAGGCCCTGGGCGCCGATCCGCCGCAGCATCGGGGTGGTCGCAGAAGTCACTTGCTGGATCTCACTGTTTGGAGAAATCGACGACGGCGGCAAAGCCGGTCTCGGTGCCGAGAGCCAGTCGAGCGCCGTCAGGGTGCCAGGCCAGGGCAGTGACGGCCCCGCGCCCGCCGGGTCCGGCGACGGGCAGGATCCGCTCGGAGCCGATATCGGCCAGCACCACCATGCCGTCGGAGAAGCCGGCGGCGACCGCCTCGTGCTGCGGATGGCAGGCAACGAAGGTGCAGAAAGCCGCGTCGCCGCCGGCGAGCTCGGTCGGCGCCTTGCCCATCGGTCCGCCGCCGAAAAAGGGCCAGAGCACGATACTCTCGGCGCCGGAAGTGGCGAGCCACTTGCTGTTGCGGCTGAAGGAAAGCGCCTTCGTCTTGGCCGGGTAGCCGCTCATGCGCATGTGCTGGCCGTCGCTGAGGCGCCAGCCATGCAGCGCGTTCTCCTGCATCGCCGTCACCACGTTCTCGCCGTCGGGCGAGATCGCGATGCCGGTATGGCTGCCCTTCCATTCCAGCTTGCGCGGATTGTCGGTCTTCGCGGCGACGAACCAGAGGCTTGCACCGTTCACGTGGGAGGCGCCGATGCGCTTCCCTTTCGCATCGAAAACGAGACCGGTGACACTGGAGGGGTGCTCCAGCGTCTTGATGGTCTTCCCGGCCGCGTCGAGCACCGCGACGCGCTTGCCGTAGCCGGCGGCGATGTGGGTCCGCGTCGCCGCGACCTGCTCGACCCAGCGTGAGCCGAAATCGGCCAGCGTCGTGACCTCGCCGCCGGCGATGCGCTGCAGCTTGCCATCATCGCCGCCGGTCACGAAGCCCCTGGCATCGGCGGCGAGCGCCAGCACTGCGCCCTCGTGCGCCGCGATGCTGGTCCAGGCCGCATCCGCCGCGATGCGCAGCGTGCCATCGCCGAGCGCGAAGCCGGCGCTGCCGTCGGGGGCGAAGGCGCAGGCGACCACATGGGCGCCGAGATCGTGGCTGCTGGCGCGCGTTTCGAGGATGTGATCGGCGCTGCTGACGTGCGCGCTCAAGCCCGGCATGCCTCGAAGCCACGGCGCAGCCGCGGGCGGTTGAGATTGCGGCCGATGAAGACGATCCGGCTCTCGCGCTTCTCGCCCGGGCGCCATGGGCCGATATAGGCGCCGTCGGCGATCATGTGCACGGCCTGGAAGGCGAAACGCCGGTCGTCGTCCTTGTAGGCGAGAATCCCCTTGGTGCGCAGCAGGTCGGCTCCCTGCTCGGCGAGGAGAGCGCCGATCCAGGCGTTGAACTTCTCCGCATCGAGATCCTCCTCGACGGCGAAGGAGAGGCTGGTGACGTCGTCGTTGTGCTCGTGCGCGTCGTCGGTGAGGAACTCCGGCACGCGGGCTAGAACGCGGTCGAGATCGAACGCGCCCTGGTTCAGCAGGTCGGTCACCGGCACGTTGGCATGGTCGGCGCGGTGGATCACGGCGAAGCGGTTGATCTCGCGGATCTTCGCCTCGACGGCCTCGAGTTCCGCGGGCGTCACCAGATCCGTCTTGTTGAGCACGATGACGTCGGCGAAGGCGATCTGGTCCGCGGCCTCGTGGCTGTCGGCCAGGCGTGCGGGCAGGTGCTTGGCATCGACCACGGTCACGATCGCGTCGAGCCTGGTGCGTGCGCGGACGTCCTCGTCGACGAAGAAGGTCTGGGCGACCGGGGCGGGGTTCGCGAGGCCGGTGGTCTCGATGATGATGCCGTCGAATTTGTCGCGTCGCTTCATCAGCCCGCCGACGATGCGGATGAGATCGCCGCGCACGGTGCAGCAGATGCAGCCGTTGTTCATCTCGAAGACTTCCTCGTCGGTATCGACGACGAGGTCGTTATCGATGCCGAGCTCGCCGAATTCGTTCACGACGACGGCGTATCTGCGCCCGTGCTGTTCGGAGAGGATGCGGTTCAGGAGCGTGGTCTTGCCGGCACCGAGATAGCCGGTGAGCACGGTAACGGGAACCTGGTCGGACGTTGGGCTCGCGGACATGACAACCTGGAAAAACGTTGAGGGGCGGACATCGAGAGGGCAGCGGAAGCGGGTCCCTATATAGGGTGGCGGTGGCCGGCCGGCCATGCCGCGAGTACATCGGTGCGCAGCGCATCGAGCCGGGCGATCGCGGCCGGCAGCGCGAAGCGCTCGGCCTGCGCCCGCCCGGCCCGCGCCAGCGCCTCGCGGCGGGCCGGGTCGCGCGCCAGCGCCAGAAACGTTTCCGCCATCGCCGCCGGGTCGTCGGGATCGATCGTCACGCCCGCAGCGCCGGCCACTTCCGGCAGGCCCCCGCGCGGGGCATAGGCGAGCGCTGCCCCGCAGGCCATCGCCTCCAGCGCCACCATGCCGAAGGGCTCCGGCCACCGGCTCGGCACGGCGACGATCGCGGCCTCGGCCATCGCCGCCAGCACCGCGGCATGCGGCCGGTAGCCGGCCATGCCGATGCCGGCCGCCTCGGCGCGGGTGCGCAGGTGGCTGAGATAGGGAGTCAGCGGCGAATTGGGACCGAAGCGGTCAGCGCCGATCATGGTGGCGGTCCAGCCGGGCAGTTGCGGCAGCGCCAGCGCGCAGGCGGCGACGAAGGCATCCGCGCCCTTGTCGGCAACGATGCGGCCGGCGAACAGGATCCGCGCCGCGCGTGGTCTCGGCGGGGGGATCGAGCCCAGGTCGATGGGATTGGGCAGGACGGCGGCCACGGCGCCCGGCACGTTGCCGATCGTCTCGCGACGCAGCCAGTCCGAGACCGTCGCGACCCGCACCCGGCGGAAAAGCTCGGCGCGCAGCGCGGCCTGGCGGCCGTCCAGCCGGTTGTGCAGGACCAGGACCACCGGCACGTCGAGGCGGCGCGCCAGGTGCAGCGCCAGTTCCGGCCGGTTGTGCACCTCGACGATCGTGGGGCGCAGGCGCCGCAGCGCCGCGGTGACGGCGCTGGCATAGCGGCTGGCGAGCGGACCGGGCCACCAGGGCCAGGCGATGGCCTGGTAGTGCGCCGCGGGAAAGGTTTCCGGCTGCGGCGGGCCGACCACGACCTGCTCGAACGCGCAGTCGGCGCTCGCGAGCGCGCCCAGGATCAGCCCGATGGCGCCGGCACGGCCGGGGGCGAAACCTTCACGAGGCGGAAGCACGATGGCGGCGCGCGGCATGCTCGATTCCAACACGCGCGGAGTCTAGCCAGCGCCGCGTCGGCGGGCCATGTGGTCGCGCCATGGACGATGCAGCCATGTTTCTGCGCCGGGCGGCCGTTGCCGCCTTCGGCATCGCCGTCGCGCTGGCGGAACTCGCCTGGGCGCGTGCCGTCCTGGCGGGCATGGGCTGGGAGCCGGCAACGCTCGCGCTGATGCTTTGCGCCATCGCGGTCGCGCCGTGGGCCGGGCTTGCCGCCGGGAATGCCGTCGCGGGCTTCCTGGTGCGGATGCTGGCGCATGACCCGTCGGGTGCCGTGCTGCCGGGGCTCTGGTCGGACGACGACGGCGTGACGACACCGACCGCGATCCTCGTTCGTGTGCATGGCGAGGTGCTGGGGCCGGTCCTGGAAAACGTCGAATCCCTGCTCGCGGGCCTGGACGCATCGCGCTGGGGCGATCGGTTCCAGGCGTTCGTCCTGTCCGAAACGCCGGAGGGGCCGGCGGCGGAAGCCGAGCGCCTCGCCGTCGCCGGGCGTCCGCGCATCGGCTACCGCCGCCGGCAGGGCCGCGGGGACGGTCTGCCCGGCAGCCTGGTTCCCTTTCTCGACGAACTCGAGGGGTTCGAATTTGCCGTCGTGCTCGATGCCGGGTCCACGATCACGGCCGGGGCGGTGCTGCGCCTGGTGCGCATCCTGCAGGCACGGCGGGACCTTGGCATCGTGCAGCAGCTTTGGGTGGGGCTGCCGGCGGCGGTGCCGTTCGCGCGCCTGCTTCAGTTCGGCGCGCGCGCGCGCCAGCGGGTCTGGGCGACCGGGCAGGCGTCATGGCAAGGCGATGCCGGCACGTATTGCGGCCATCATGCGGCGCTGCGCATCGCCGCGTTGCGCGAGCATGCCCGTCCGCCGGCGGCGACCGAGGCGGCAGTGGCGCCGGCGCAGCCCCAGGTCGAGGCGGCGTATCTGCGCGCGGCGCACTGGGGTGTCATGGTCTGGCCGGACGCCCGCGGCGCGCATCAGGTAAGCCCGCCCAACATCGTGGCGTTCGAGCAAAGCGATGCGGCCCGCCTTTGGGGCGTCTGGCCAAGCTGGCATCTGCTGTTCGGGCGCGAATGGCTGCCGATGGGGCGCTGGCACCTGCTGCAGGCGCTGCTGCCCTTTGCGCTGGCGCCGTTCTACCTGGCAATCGCCGCGCTCGCGGCGTGGCTGGTCTGGCGAGGAGGGGCGCCGGCTCCGGGAGCCGTGGGCCTGCTCTATGCCTGGGCGCTCACGGTGCATGCGCCGACGGTGCTTGGCTACGTGGAGCTGCTGGTGCGGCCGCGGGCCAGAGCGCGCTATGGCGGGGCGTCCGCGCTATGGCGCTCGATTGCGGCCGAAACGCTGTTCGCCCTGCTGCTCGGCGCCATCACGCCGGTTTCCCGGACGCTGGCGCTGCTGACCCGCGGGCAGGGCCCGATGCCACCGCGACGCGACGCGCAGCGGGTCGGCATCGCCGAGGCGAGCATGCGTTTCCTGCCGCACACGGTGCTGGGCGTGCTGCTTTGCGCCGGCTTCGCCGGTGCCGGATGGAGCGGCGTGATGGTGGCCCCCTTCATCGCCGGGCTGCCGCTCGCGGTGCCGTTCGCGGTGCTGACGGCAAGCCCCGGCCTGGGTCGGTTTCTCATGCGTCTCGGCATCGCCGCGATGCCGCAGGAGCGCGTCGGTCCATCCTGACCCGTGCAACCGCCGATCAGCCGCCGCGGCGGCTCGACCCCGGTCGCGGCGCCGGTTTCCGGCCGGTCACGCGGCTTGCTTGCGCTCGCGCAGGAACTGGAAGAACTCGACGCCCTCGCGCAGGCGGCGCTTCATCATCTGCGGGCTGGTCACCATCTCGCCCACGATCTCGGCGATCTTGGGCACGCGCAGGTAGAACTGGCGGTAGAAGGTCTCGACGCTGTCGAAGATCTCGGTGTGCGACAGATGCGGGTAGTGCAGCGGCGCGATCTGCACGCCCTGCTCGTCGATCAGCTCCGCGTGCGTGGCATCGAGCCAGCCGTTTTCCACCGCCTGGGCGTGCAGGAACGTGCCGGGATAGGGCGCGGCGAGCGAGACCTGCAGCGTGTGCGGGTTTATTTCCTTAGCGAAACGAATGGTCTCGAGGATGGTGTCCCTGGTCTCGCCGGGCAGGCCGAGGATGAAGGTGCCGTGGATCTTGATGCCGAGATCGTGGCAGTCGCGGGTGAACTGCTTCGCGACCTCGATGCGCATGCCCTTCTTGATGTTGTGCAGGATCTGCTGGTTGCCGCTTTCGTAGCCGACGAGCAGCAGCCGCAGGCCATTGTCGCGGAGCACCTTCAGCGTCTCGCGCGGCACATTGGCCTTGGCGTTGCAGGACCAGGTGACGCCGAGCTTGCCCAGTTCGCGTGCGATCGCCTCGGCGCGCGGCAGGTTGTCGGTGAACGTATCGTCGTCAAAGAACAATTCCCGCATCTGCGGAAACAGCCGCTGCAGCAGCTTCACTTCCGTCGCGACGTGCTCGACCGAGCGCACCCGGTAACGGTGCCCGCCCACCGTCTGCGGCCAGAGACAGAAGGTGCAGCGGCTCTTGCAGCCGCGCCCGGTATAGAGGCTCACATAAGGGTGCTTGAGATAGCCGATGAAGTAGTCCTCGATCCGTAGGTCGCGCTTGTAGACCTCGGTGACGAAAGGCAGCGAATCCATGTCCTCGAGGATGGAGCGGTCCTTGTTGTCCACGATCGTGCCGTTGGCGTCACGGAACGAAATGCCGTCCACATCGGCGAAGTCGCGGCCTTCGGCGATCTCCTTGATGGTGAAATCGAATTCGTTGCGCGCGACGAAATCCACCGTCGGCGCGTCACGCAGGCTCTCGCGCGGCTGCACCGCGACCTTGGCGCCGACGAGGCCGATTTTGAGGCGCGGATTGGCCTCCTTGAGCTTCGCCGCCACGCGCGCGTCCGAAGCGAAGGAGGGGGTGGAGGTGTGGATGACGCAGAGCTCGTGCCGGCCCGCCTCCTCCACCACCTTGGCCATGCCGATGCCGGCGGGTGGCGCGTCGATCAGCTTGCTGCCGGGGATGAGTGCCGCGGGCTGGGCGAGCCAGGTGGGGAACCAGAAGCTGCGGATCTCGCGCCGCGCCTGGTAGCGCGAGCCGGCGCCGCCATCGAAGCCGTCGAAGGAGGGGGGTTGGAGGAAGAGCGTCTTCATCATCGTGGCTGGTGTCCCATGGTCTCGTTCGGCACGGGTGCGGCGCGGAGCAGCGCGCCCCGCCAGGAAACGGTGTCGGAGAGGAAACTGGCGCCCCATACCACAACCGACAAAAGGTCGCGCAAGGGCCAAAGCCATATGGGGAGCCATGACCCGGCGGGGGAGGGGGCGGCATCCAGCGCGCGCCCGGCGGCGCGGGCGAGGAGGGCGCGGATCGCCCAGGCGGCGACGAACAGCGCGGCGAAGCGCCCGTCGGCGAGCGCCGCCAGAGCCGCCCAGAACAGCGGGAATTGCAGCACGGAGGCGGCATGGCCCCAGGGTTCCAGGCGGCGGATGGTGCGCGCCCAGCGCAGTTCGTGGCGCAACAGCGCCACCAGGTCCGTCTCGCCCACCGTGGTCGCCACGACCGTTCGGGCGAGGGCGATACCGAGGCCCTGGCGCTTGACCAGCACGCCGAGCACGTTGTCGTCGGCGAGGTGGTCGGCAAGGGCGGTAAAACCGCCGATCGCCGCCAGCGTCGCGCGGCGCAGCGCCATGGTCGCGCCGAAGCAGTCCTGCCGGCCGAGCGCGCGGGCCAGCAGCGAGCCGGGCAGGAAGCCATGGGAGATCGCCATGGCGCCGAGGGTGCCGACCAGGCCGTGGGTGGCGGGAAGCCCCGTGTAGAGCGCGGTGACGAGGCCGATCTGCGGTGCCTCCAGCCGCGCCACGACATCGGCGAGCCAGTCCGGCGGCGCATGCACATCGGCGTCGGCGACCACCAGGGTCGCGTGCCGTGCTGCGGGCAGCATGTTGATGAGGTTGGCGACCTTGCCGTTGGTGCCGTGGCGGGCGGCGCTGATCACCAGCGCCACGTCGCGCGCCGGATGGCGGGCACACAGCCGCTCGATGACCGCGAGCGCCGGGTCGGCAGGGTCCTGGACGCCGAAGACGATCTGGAACTCAGGATGTTCCTGGCGGAACAGCGTTTCCAGCGCCGCCTCCAGCAGCGGCTCGTCGCCGCCGACGGGTTTCAGCACGGAGACGGCGGCGCTGCCGTGTTGCGGCGTGCCGCGCAGGAAACGGCGCAGCATGACCTGCCCCGCGAGAGCCTGGCCCAGCCCCGCGAGGGCGGCGGCGGCAAGGAATCCGGCGAGGATCAACCAGCGCCGCCGGCGGCGAGCTGGGCCGTCTTGCGGCGCAGCGACGCGATCAGCGCATCGGGCCCGCCCGAGATCAGCAGGGCGCGAAAATCGGAGCGCTGCACCGCGACGCGGCTGATCGTGCCGTCGAGCAGGATGTCGACCACCTGCCAGCCGGCGCCACCCTGCTGCATGACAAAATCGAGCCGGGTGCCCGGCTTGCCGGGGACGCCGATTTCGGTCGGCACGATCTGCTGCGTGCCAAGCTTGCGGATCTGCGGCAGGACGCGGAACGCCTCGCCGTTCCAGCGGTCGAAATTGGCGGTCCAGCTTGCCACGGTGAACGCGGTAAAGGCGGCGAGCAGGGCGGTTTTCTGCGCCGCCGGGTAGCTCGCGTATTCCAGGCCGATCGAGCGGGCGAGGATGGTCGGCAGATCGAAGGTGGCGACGATCGCCGTGCGCAGGGAGGCCGCGCGATGATCGAAGCTCTCCGACGGTCCCGCCTTCATGGCCGCGATCAGCGCGGCACCGAAAGCCTCGAGCGGCGCCGCGGCCGGGTCGGTGGCGGCGCGTGCCGCGGCCGGTGCCGACAGGGCGCCAAGGATGAGGGCGCGGCGACGCATCATGCGCGAACTGCTTTGCCTGATTGTTGGGTGAGGGCGAGGAGGGCGGTGTTGGTGATGGCGTTGGTATCGAGGGCGGCGTCGGTGAGTTGGTTTTTTTGGG
>JAJXSZ010000096.1 GCA_021784255.1 Pseudomonadota bacterium
GGCGAGATAGACGAGGATGGTGCCGAACAGCGCCAGCGCGATGCCGACGCTGGCGAGGATGAAGTATTTCCAGGCCGCCTCGAGCGCCTCGTGGGTACGGTAGATGCCGACCATCAGCACGGTGGCAAGGGTCGCCAGCTCGATCGCCACCCACATGAGGCCGATATTGTTGACCACCAGGGCCAGGTTCATGCCGAACATCATGACCTGGTACATGGCGTGGTAGAAACGCAGGTGGGACGGCGTCAGCCGCCCGGTCTGCAGCTCGTGGTCGATATAGGTGGCGCTGAACACGCTGGTGGTGAAGCCGACGAAGGTGCTCAGCACGATAAAAACGATGTTGAGGTCGTCGATCAGGAAATAGGCGTCCGGCGCGGGGTGGCGGACGAACAGCGCCAGCGCCGCCAGCAGCGTCAGCAGGCTGGCCACGACATTGCCGCGCGCGGAGAGGCGATAGCCGGGCAGGATCGCGAGCACCACCGCGGCGAGAGCCGGCAGCGACAGCACCAGCAGCACGTCGTGGGCGAGGAACCAGGTCATCGGCGTTCGCCCCGGAAACGATCGAGCGCGTGTACATCCACGGTATCGAAACGTTCGCGGATGCGGAACAGGAAGACGCCGATCACGATGAAGGCGATCAGCACCGAGAAGGCGACGCTGATCTCCACCACCAGCGGCATGCCCTGCGCGCCCGCGGCGGCGAGGATCAGCCCGTTCTCGAGCGACATGAAGCCGACCACCTGGCTCACCGCGTTGCGTCGCGTCACCATGATCAGCAGGCCGAGCAGCACGACGGAAAGAGCGAAGGCGACATCCTCGCGCGCGACCAGGGCGGCGCCCTCGGTCACCCGCAGCATCACCGCGAAGGCGAGGCCGACCAGCCCGATGCCCGCCAGCATCGTCAGCCCGATCCCGGCCACCGTCTCGATCTCGCGATGGATGCCGAGGCGCACGATGATCCGGTGCAGGGCGACGGGGATGATCCCGGCCTTGAACAGCAGCGCGATCGCGGCGGTGATGTAGAGATGGGGCGCCGCCTGCAGATGCGCCTGCCAGGCGACGGCGAGGCCCAGCACCACGGCGTGCAGCGTGTAGGTGTTGAGCAGCGCGTAGAGCCGGTCCTGATACAGCATCGTCAGGCTCACCAGCACCAGGCTGCCGGCCAGCAGATGGGCGATGTCGAAACCAAGGCCGTGCATCTCAGATGATCCGCGAAACGAACAGCAGCATCGCGCCGAGGAAGCCCAGCATCAGCGCCGCGCCGAGGAAATTGGGCACGCGGAAGACGCGCATCTTGGCGATCGTCATTTCGAAGACGGCCAGCAGCGCGCAGGCCAGCGCGATCTTGCCGGCGTAGAGTCCGGCGCCCGCGACATGGGCGAGCAAGCCCGAGCCCGGCGGCGCCACGCCCCAGGGGACGAAGACGCAGGCGATCAGCGAGAGGTAGAGCAGCAGCTTCAGCCAGGCGGTGAGTTCGATGAGCGCGAGGTGCCGGCCGGAATATTCGAGCACCATGGCCTCGTGGACCATGGTCAGTTCCAGATGCGTCGCCGGGTTGTCGACGGGGATGCGCCCGGACTCGGCGATCGCCACCATCAGCAGCGCGGCGAGCGCGAGCCCGAGCGTCACGCGCAGGCCGACCGCGGAGGACTGCATGTAGGCCGCGATCAGCGAGAGCTGCGTCGATCCGGCGAGCAGGGCGAGGGAGAAGATGATCATCAGCATCGCCGGCTCGGCGAGCGAGCCGATCATCATCTCCCGGCTCGCGCCGATGCCGCCGAACGCGGTGCCGACATCCATGCCGGCGAGGGCCAGGAAGAAGCGCGCGCTGCCGAGCAGCGCGACGATCGCGATCAGGTCCGCCGACCAGGAAAACAGCAGGCCGCTGCCGAAGGTCGGGACCAGCGCCGCCGCGACCCAGGTCGCCGCGAACACCAGGTAGGGCGCGGCGCGGAACAGCCAGGAGGCGTTCTCGGCCAGCACCACGTCCTTGCGCAGCAGGCGCAGGAGATCGCGATAGGGCTGCAGGACCGGTGCGCCGCGCCGGCGGGTCAGCCGCGCCTTGCACTTGCGCAGGAAGCCGGTGGCGAGCGGGGCCGCGCCGACCACGAGCAGCATCTGCGCGCCCTGGGCGGCGACGTCGCGGATCAGCGCCATAGCGCGAGCACCAGCAGCAGGATGACCAGCACCGCGAAGACGAGGCTGAGATAGCGGCGGATGGTCAGGAACTGCATCACGTTGAGGCGCGTGCTCGCGGCCGCGACGAGCCCGGCGACCGGCGCGTAGAGCGTCTCCCAGATCAGGTCGTGGCTGTGCACCACGAGCCGCGCCGGGCGGGTCTCGCCGGGCGGCGGCATGCGGACACTGGTACGCGAGCGAAACAGTGTCGGGCCGAAGACGCGGCGGATCGGCTCGGCAAAACCAGCCGCCGAATATTGCAGGGCCGGACTCGGGTCTGGAAAGCCGCAGTCCCAGGCCGGCCCGCGGGTGGTCCGGCGCGGCGCGAACAGGCGGATCGCGGCGGCGACCAGCGCCGCCGAGCCGGCGATGAAGAGGCAGACCAGCAGGCCGTTATAGGTACCGCGGCTGGCCGCCAGCGGCGCGATGGAGAGCCAGGGCAGCCGCAGTTCCGCCGGCATGTGCACGCCGAGAACGGCGGCGACGGGCGCGCCGAGCGCGTCGAGCGCGAAGCCGGGGACGACGCCCAGCAGCAGCGCGAGGCCGGCGAAGATCAGCATCGCGGCGGCGGAGAACGGGTCGGTCTCGTGCGCCCCGGCGGCGGCATCGGAGCGCGGGCGGCCGAGAAAGACGATGCCGTAGAGGCGGACGAAACAGGTGGCCGCCAGTGCCGCCGCGAGCGCCAGCAGCGCCCCCACCGCCGGCACGAGCAGCTTCAGGCCCCATTGCGGCAGTGCCGGGCTCAGCAGGATCGCCTGGAAGGTGAGCCACTCGGAGACGAAGGCGTTGAACGGCGGCAGCGCCGAGAGGCCGATCGCCCCGCCCAGCACTGCCACCGCGGTCACCGGCATGCGGTGGATCAGCCCGCCCATCCGCTCCATGTCGCGGATCCCGCTCGCCCCCAGCACGGCGCCGGCGCCGTAGAACAGCAGGCTTTTCAGCAGCGCATGGTTGAGCACATGCAACAGCGCCGCGGTCAGCGCCAGCGCCGCGGCCGCCGCCATGCCGTCGGCGCGGAAGGCCAGCGCCAGCCCCAGGCCGACGAAGACGAAGCCGACATTCTCGATCGTGCTGTAGGCCAGGACGCGCTTCAGATCGGTCTCGAACAGGGCGTAGAGGATGCCCATCAGGGCGCTGGCGCCGCCGAACCCCATCACGACGATCCCCCACCACCAGACCGGCGGCCCGAGCAGGTCGAAGACGATGCGGATCACCGCGTAGATCGCGACCTTGGTCATCACGCCGCTCATCAGCGCGGAGACATGGCTCGGCGCCACCGGATGGGCGCGCGGCAGCCAGACATGCAGCGGCACCAGCCCCGCCTTGGCGCCGGCGCCGAACAGCACCAGGCCGAGGACCGCGGCGGCGACCAGCGGGGTCACGTGGGCCGCGCGCATCGAGGCGAAGGCGTAGCCGCCGGCCGGCCCGGCGAGCAGCCCGAAGGCGAGCAGCAGCGCGAAGGTGCCGAGGGCCGCCATCGCGAGGTAGATGTAGCCAGCCTCGACGTTGTCGGCGCCGCGATGCTCGGCGACGACCAGCACCCAGGAGGCGAGCGACATGAACTCCCACGCCACCAGGAAGGTGAAGGCATCGTCGGCCAGCGGCACCAGGTTCATCCCGGCCAGGAACGCCGGCACGAAGGGCAGCACGCGCAGCGGCTCGGCAGCGTGGCGACCATAGCCGATGCCGTAGAGGCAGGCCCCGGCGCCGCCGAGATTGACCACCACGAGAAAGAAGGCGGCGAGCGCGTCGAGGCGGAAATGCATGCCGATCCAGGGCAGGCCGAGCGGCAGCACCAGGGTCTGCGCCGGACCGTCGCGCAGCAGCGCCGCGCCGGCGAGCGCGAGCAGGCCGAGCGAAAGCGCCAGCCCCGCCGCATAGATCAGCGGCGTGCCCCAGTGCCGGCCGCCGACCAGCAGCGCCAGCACCGAAAGCCCGAGCAGCGCGCCAATTCCGAGGAGCAGGGAGCCGATCAGCATGGCACCGGCCTTACCTGGCGACGGCCGCCGCCGGCGGCCGGCCAGGCTGCGCCGGTCTGGCGACGCCGTCCTTCAGGCGCACCCCGCGCCCGCCGCCCCGGCTTGCCCCGCCCTCGCCGATCAGCTCGATGCCGAGGCTGCCGAGCGCACTGATGACGCGGTCGAGCGAATCGACGTTGCCGCGCACCACCCCTGCGCTCGCTTCCATCCGCTGGATGGTCGGCAGCGACAGGCCGGCGCGTTCGGCCAACTGGCGCTGATCGCATCGCGCCAGGGCCCGGGCGGCACGGAGCTGGAACGCCGTGATCATGCGATCCGATCGTCGTGTTTGCGTGCAATCATATAGAACTAGATGTTGAAACCAAGTTATTCATGTTTAATACATCATTACCATATCAACCGCGCGAATTCAACCCCCGGTCGCGCCGGTGCGGCCGTGCGCGCCGACGATGGCGTTGCGTTGGCATGACGAACGGGCAGGCCGCCGCCGGCCACCGGCCGCCAGCGCCGCACGGCAAAACGCTCAGCCCGCGGCGATCCCACCCGCGCGGCGCGGCATCACGCCGCCGCGCGGGCGCGGGAGGCCAGTGCGGCGAGGGCGCGGGAGGCCAGGGTCAAGCCCGCGAGGTCGGGCGCAGCGGCGACGTCGCGCGCCAGCTCGATCGCGCTGGCGGCGGCGGCCGGGTCGTCGCCGCGCAGCGCGGCGGCGGCAAGCTGGTACTGCGCCGAGGTCAGGTCGGCGAGCAGGGCCGCGCGCGCGCGGTCGTGGAACGGACCGCTCGCCGCGAGCCGCGAGGCGGCGGCGCGCAGCGCGTCGAAGCCGAGCGCCTGGCCCACCAGCCGCCAGGCGGCGACGGCACGCGACGGCGGCACCGCCGCGTCGGCGGCCAGGCGCACCACCACCGGCGCTTCGGCGAGGAACGGCGCCGCGGCGACCTGGGCGGCGAGGGCAGCGGGCAGGCCGGCCTCGCGCAGCTCCTGGGCGGCGGCGCCCGATCCTGCCTCGGCCGTCGCGGCGCGCATCAGCTCGGCGATGCCCGGGCGCAGCGCGGCGAGCTCGGCGCCGAGCGGCTGGCGGTCGAATTCCGCCGTCGCCATCAGGTAGCCCGCGGTCGCTTCCTGCAGCCGGCGCATCGCCGACAGCGCGCCGAGCCGTACCCCGACCGGCGCGGCCGCGGCGTCGATCGCCTCGCATGTCGTTTCGAGATCGAACAGCTCTCCCGCGGCCCAGGCGGCGCGCGCGACGCGCACCGGCCCGGCCTCGGCGGCGAGCCGGGCGAGGGCGACGAGGCCGAGACGGTTGACGACGGCATTGGCGAGCGCGGTGGCGATCAGCTCCCGGCGCAGACGATGGCGCTCGAGCAGGGGGGCGAAGCGGCGGCGCAGCTCGGCGGGGAAGTAGGCGAGCAGCGTCGGCTCGAAGGCCGGATCGTCGGGAAGGTCGCTGGCGAGGACCGCCTCTTCCAGCCACAATTTGGCAACCGGCAGCACGGTCGCGATCTCCGGGCGCAGCAGGGTCTCGCCGGTGTTCATGCGCGCGCGCAGGCTCGCCGTGTCGGCGAGGCCGGCGACGGCGCGGTCGAGCACGCCGTCGGCCTCCAGCGCCGCGATCAGGGCGAGGTGCGAGGGGCTGAGCTTTTCCTGTTCCTCGAGCGAAACGGCGAGAAATTGCAGATGGTTATCGCGCAGCACGTGCTCGGCGACGTCGTCGGTCATCGCCACCAGCAGCTCGTCGCGCTGATGGCGGGTGAGCACGCCGGCCCGCTCGGCGTCGGCGAGCGTGATCTTGATGTTGACCTCGTGGTCGGAGGTCGAGACGCCGGCCGAATTGTCGAGCGCGTCGGTGTCGATGCGCCCGCCGCCGCCGCCGGCACCCTGGCGTGCGTAGTCGATGCGCCCGGCCTGGGTCAGGGCGAGGTTGGCCCCCTCGCCGATCACCCGCGCGCGGACCTGCGCGCCGTTGATCCGCAGTGCGTCGTTGGCGCGGTCGCCGGCATCGGCCTGGCTTTCCGACGCCCCCTTCACATAGGTGCCGATGCCGCCGAAATAGAGCAGGTCGACCGGGGCGCGCAGGATCGCCTGCATGACCGCGGCGGGCTCGGCCTGGCCGGCGGCGATGCCGAGCAGCTCGCCGGCGCGCGGCGAGACGGCGATGCGCTTCTCGTTGCGCGAATAGACGCCGCCGCCGGCGCTGATGCGGCTGCGGTCGTAGTCGTCCCAGGAGGACCGCGGCAGCGCGAACAGCCGCGCCCGTTCCGCATACGAAACCTCAGGATCGGGATCGGGGTCGATGAAGATATGGCGGTGGTCGAAGGCAGCGACCAGGCGGGTCTGGCGGCTGATCAGCAGGCCGTTGCCGAACACGTCGCCGCTCATGTCGCCGACGCCGACACAGGTGAAGGGGTCGGCCTGGATGTCGAGGCCGAGAGCGGCGAAATGCCGCGCGATCATCACCCAGGCGCCGCGCGCGGTGATGGCCATCTCCTTGTGGTCGTAGCCGTGGCTGCCGCCGGAGGCGAAGGCGTCGCCGATCCAGAAATCGCGCTCCTCGGCGATGGCGTTGGCGATGTCGCTGAAGGTCGCGGTGCCCTTGTCGGCGGCGACGACGAAGTAGGGATCGTCGCCGTCGCGGCGCACGATGTCCGCCGGCGTCACGATGCGGCCGGACACGACGTTGTCGGCGAGGTCGAGGATGGCGTTGACGAGGATGCGGTAGCAGGCGATGCCCTCGGCCATGAACGCCTCGCGGTCGGACGCCGCGGGCGGCTGCTTCAGCACGAAGCCGCCCTTGGCGCCGGTCGGAACGATCACCACGTTCTTGAAACGTTGCGCCTTCATCAGGCTGAGGATCTCGGTCCGGAAATCCTCGCGCCGGTCGGACCAGCGGATACCGCCGCGCGCCACCGGGCCGGCGCGCAGATGGCAGCCCTCCATGCGCGGGGAATGGACGAAGATCTCGCGCCAGGGGCGCGGCAGCGGCATGTCGCCGGCTTCAGCACTCGCGATCTTCAGGGCGAGATACGGCTTGCCCTCGTAGTAGTTGGTGCGCACGACCGCGCGCAGCACGCTCATCAGCCGGTTGAGGATGCGGTCCTCGTCGGGGTTGGCGACGGCGTCGAGGCAGGCGGCCCAGCGCGCATCGAGGCTCGCCGCGTCGGCGCCCGGCGCGGCCCCCGGCGCGCCCCCTTGGGAGGTGGGCGCGAAGGCCGCGTGGAAGACGTCGATGAGCACGCGCGCGGCCGGCGCGTGCGCCGCCAGCGCCGCCTCGACGCTCTCCTGGCTGAAGCCGAAGCCGACCTGCTTGAGCCAGCGGTAGAGGCCGCGCAGCAGCCAGCATTCGCGCCAGTCGAGCCCGGCGAGCAGAACCAGGCGGTTGAAGCCGTCGGCCTCGGCCCGACCGTCGAGCAGCGCATCGAGAGCCGCGAGCAGGCCGGGGAAAGCGGTCTCGTCGACCGGCTGCTGCGTCTGCACGATGAAGCCGTGCAGCACGACGCGCGGCGCGCCGGCGGCGGGCTCGAGATGGTGCGGCACTTCCTCGATCGCGCGCAGGCCGATGCTCTGCAGCAGCGGCAGGGCATCGACCAGCGGCAGCGGCCCGCCGGGCTGCACCAGGCGCAGCACCAGACGATCCGCAGCCGAACCGAACGGGCGGTCGAGCCGGGTCGCGGCGCGGCCATTGGCGACGGCGCGCTCGGCCAGCAGCAGGTCGGCGACCGCCTGCCCGGCACTCGCGGTGTCGCGATAGGCGGCGGGGAAGGCATCGGCCCAGCGCGCGAGCAGACGGGTCGCCTGCGCTTCGCCCAGCGCCTGGGTCAGGGCCTCGCCGAGCCGGTCGCGGAAGTCGCGCGCGGCCTGGGCAATGGCGACCTCGAGCAGCTCGACATCGACCACCGGCACGCTGCCCGGCGTGGTGCTGACGACGTAGTTCACGCGCGCCAGCGGCTCGTCGCCGAGCGCGATGTAGGAGGCGGCGAGATGGCCGGCATAGGCGCGCGCGAGCATGCCGCCGACGCGCTCGCGCAGCGCGGTGTCGAAGGTGTCGCGCGGCAGCCAGGCGATCGCCGAGACGAAGCGGCCGAACGGATCCTGGCGCACCACCAGTGCCGAGCGCGGGCGCAGGCGCAGGTCGAGGGCGCAGCGCGCGCCGGCGAGGATCGCCTCCTCCGGCGCCTGCAGCAGCTCGTCGCGCGGCCAGGTGTCGAGCACGTGCCGCAGGGCGCGCCCGTCATGGCTCTCGGGATCGACGCCGGCATTGGCGAGGATGGTGTTCACCTTCTGCGCCAGCAGCGGGATCGAGCGCGGGTTGCGGGTGTAGGCGGTGGCGGCGAACAGCCCGTAGAACAGGCGGAAGGCGGCGACGTTGCCGGCGGCGTCAAAGATGCGCGTGATCACCACGTCGCCGTGCTGCGGGCGGTGCACGGTGGAACGCAGATTGGCCTTGGCCATACTGAGCGGCGAGGGCGCGAGGAGGATCGCGCGGATGCCCGGCGGAATCGCCTCGCGGTCGTGCAGCGTGTCGAACACGACGATCGCGGGGTTGCGCAGCAGGCCGAGGTTTTCCTCGACCACCGCGGCGAGGATGCCGTCGCCGCCGATGCCGAGGCGTCGATGCCCGAGCAGAACGAAATTATCGTCGGTGAGCCAGCGCAGGAACTCCCGCGCCGGCGCGACCTCGGCGCCGAGCGGCGCGGCGGCGACCTCGGCCTCCGCCCGGCGCAGCAGGGCGAGCATGGCGGCGTGGTCCTCGGTGGCGGCGCGGACATCGGCCAGCGCCGCGCGCAACGCCGCCTCGAGGGCGGCCCATTCGTCGCCCTCCTCGCGCGCGGTGTAGCCGACGCCGGTGCACTCGATGCGCATCAGGCTCTCGCGCACCACGGCGCAGCCGGCAGGCATCGACGCCTCCTGGCCGATGCCGTGCAGATGGCCGGCGGCGTCGCGGCACATCGGCATGATCGGGTGCAGCAGCTTGCGCACCACGCGCCCGGACTTGGTGAGGACGGCAAGCGCGCTGTCGACGAGGAACGGCATGTCGTCGGTGACGATCTCGACCACGGCATGCGGGCCGCTGCCGCTGCCGGGGGGGATGACGCGCAGCCGCGCCGCGCCTGGCTGGCGATCCTGGGCGAGCGACCAGAGGCTGGCGGTGGCGGTGGCGATGATGTCCGGTGTCTCACCGGCCAGCTCCGCCGTGGAGAGCCCGGCGTAGAGGGAGGCGAGCAGCCGCCCCGCGTCCGGCGGCACCGCGGGGGCGAGCTGGCGCAGCGTCTGGGTCGCGGCGCGCAGCAACTCGGCGCGGGCGCTGTCCTGCGGTGGCGTCGTGGTGTCGGGCATCATGGCCTCCGGATCAGCCGAGGA
>JAJXSZ010000097.1 GCA_021784255.1 Pseudomonadota bacterium
GTTGCGACGGCGAAGACGACATACGGCACCTGCGGCGTGAAAGTGTGGGTTTTCAAGGGCGAGATCCTCGCCCATGATCCGCTGGCGGTCGACCGGCGCGCCGCCGAACAGGCGCCGCAGCGCTAAGGGGTCTGGTCATGCTGCAACCAAAACGAACCGCATACCGCAAGGCGCACAAAGGCCGCATCCACGGCAACGCCAAGGGTGGTACAACGCTGAACTTCGGCACCTACGGGCTCAAGGCCGTAGCGCCGGAGCGGATCACGGCGCGCCAGATCGAGGCGGCGCGGCGTGCCATCACGCGCGCCATGAAGCGTACGGGCCGCGTCTGGATACGTATTTTCCCGGATGTGCCGGTGTCGAAGAAGCCGGCCGAAGTCCGCATGGGATCCGGCAAGGGATCGCCCGAGTTCTGGGTCTGCCGCGTGAAGCCGGGGCGGATCATGTTCGAGGTGGACGGCGTGGGGGCGGAGCTGGCGCGCGAGGCGCTGACGCTCGGCGCCGCGAAGCTGCCGATTGCCACGAAGTTCGTGGCGCGGATCGGAGACGGTTAGCGATGGCCAAGGAAACCAAGCCCGCGGAACTGCGGACCAAGACGATCGACGAGCTGACGACGCTGCTGCTCGAGCTTCGTCGTGAGCAGTTCAACCTGCGGTTCCAGCGCGCCGCCGGACAGAACGAAGGCGTGGGCCGCGTGCGCCTGGTGCGCCGCGACATCGCGCGGGTGAAGACGATCATGGCCCAGCGCAAGCGCGCCCCGGCGGCCTGAGAGGACAACGAACGATGCCCAAGCGCGTGCTCACCGGTCGGGTGACCAGCGACAAGATGGACAAGACCGTGACGGTGCTTGTCGATCGTCGCATCATGCACCCACTCTACAAGAAGTTCATCCGCCGCTCGAAGAAGTACGCGGCGCACGACGAGGCGAACGTGTGCCAGGTCGGCGATCTCGTGCGCATCGAGGAATGCCGGCCGATCAGCAAGCGCAAGACCTGGACGGTGATCGAGCGCAACGGTCAGGCGCTGGCGGCAGTTTCGTCGTCAGTGGCGCAGGCATAGGAGACGGGCGATGATTTCGGTCGAATCCAATCTCGACGTTGCCGACAATTCCGGTGCGCGCCGCGTGCAGTGCATCAAGGTGCTGGGCGGTTCCAAGCGCAAGACCGCCTCGGTTGGCGACGTGATCGTGGTCTCGGTGAAGGATGCGATTCCCCGCGGCAAGGTGAAGAAGGGCGACGTGCACCAGGCGGTGATCGTCCGGACCGCGTTTCCCGTGCGCCGCGCGGATGGCAGCGCCATCCGTTTCGATCGCAACGCGGCGGTGCTGATCAACAAGCAGGCCGAGCCGATCGGCACGCGCATCTTCGGTCCCGTGGTGCGCGAGCTGCGCGCGCGGAAGTTCATGAAGATCATTTCGCTGGCCCCGGAGGTGCTGTGATGGCCGCGCGTATTCGCAAGGGTGACACGGTGCTCGTCATCAGCGGTTCGGAACGCGGCAAGCGTGGCGAGGTGCTGCGGGTGATGCCGGCCGAGGAACGTGCCGTGGTGCAGGGCGTGCGCGTCATGAAGCGCCACACCAAGCCGCGCGGCATGGGCCAGCCGGGCGGCATCGTTTCGGTGGAGGGTGCGATCCATCTCTCCAACCTCGCACTGGTAGACCCCAAAACCGGCAAGCCGACCAAGGTCGGCTTCCGTGTGCTCGACGACGGCCGGAAGGTGCGCGTGGCGCGCGCCACCGGCCAGGTCGTCGAGGGCTGAGGAGAAGGCCGATGGCTGAGAAGAAGAGCAAGGTGCCGAAGGCTCAGGCCGAGGCTGGGGCCGCACCAAAGCCGGTGACGGGCGAGCGCACCGTCGCGCGCATGCAGAAGCGTTACGTCGAGACGGCACGCCCGGCGCTGCAGAAGGAGTTCGGCTACAAGAACCCGATGCAGGTGCCGCGCCTCGAGAAGATCGTCATCAACATGGGCGTGGGCGAGGCAACGGGCGACCAGAAGAAGCTGGACGCCGCGTACGCGGAGCTGATGGCGATCGCCGGGCAGAAGCCGGTGAAGACGGTGGCCAAGAAGGCGATCGCCGGCTTCAAGATCCGCAAAGGCCTGCCGATCGGCTGCAAGGTGACGCTGCGCCAGGCGCGGATGTACGAGTTTCTTGACCGGCTGGTGACGATCGCGCTGCCGCGCGTGCGCGACTTCCGTGGCCTCACCGCCAACAAGGGGTTCGACGGGCGCGGCAACTTCGCCATGGGGCTGAAGGAACAGATCGTGTTCCCCGAGATCGTCTACGACAAGGTCGACGCGATCCGCGGCATGGATATCGTTTTCGTCACCACGGCGAAGACCGATGCCGAGGCGAAGGCGCTGCTGCGGCAGTTCGATCTGCCGTTCGCGAGCTGACGAATGAGTGCCGGGCCGAAGTGGTAACGCTTCGGATATGCAACGGAATTTGGAAAACCCCCGGCGCGTGCCGGGAAGGTTCCGGAGGGTAGAGACGGTATGGCTAAGACCTCTGCAGTGAATCGCAACGCCAAGCGCGAGCGCATGACCAAGCGCGACGATGCCAAGCGCCGGGCGCTGAAGACGATCGTGATGGACCGCGCGAAGGCCGTGGAGGAGCGGTTCGAGGCGTCGCTCAAGCTCGCGGAACTGCCGCGCAACGGCGCCAAGGTGCGGGTGCGGCTGCGCTGCGCGCTGACCGGGCGTTCCCGCGGCAACTACCGCAAGTTCAAGCTGTGCCGCATCGCGCTCAGGGATCTCGCCAACAACGGCCAGATCCCCGGCATGGTGAAGGCGAGCTGGTAGGGAACGCGCGATGTCCATGACCGATCCGCTGGGTGACATGCTCACCCGCATCCGCAACGCACAGCGCGAGCGTCATGCGTCCTGCGTGGCGCCGGCCTCCAAGCTGCGTGCCAATGTGCTCGACGCTCTGAAGCGCGAAGGCTTCATCCGCGGCTTCTCGGCCGAGGAGGTGCGCCCCGGCATCGCGCGGCTGCGCATCGAGCTGAAGTACAACGAGGGCGAGCCGGCGATCAAAGAGATCACCCGCGTCTCGCGTCCCGGCCGGCGCGTCTATTCCGGCATCCGCGAGCTGCCGCGGGTCTATGGCGGTCTCGGCGTCTCCATCCTCTCGACGCCGCGCGGCGTGATGAGCGATGCGGAAGCGCGCGCCGCGAATGTCGGTGGCGAAGTGCTGTGCCGGGTGTTCTGAGGAGCGAACGATGAGTCGCGTTGGCAAATATCCGGTCGCGATCCCCGCGGGAGTGCAGATGGCGCTCGCGGGGCGCACCCTGGCGGTGAAGGGCAAGTTCGGTGAGCTCAAGCTGGAGCTCACCGATCTCGTCGATGCTAGGGTCGAGGGCGGCAAGTTTTCCGTCGCCCCGCAGGGCGATACCGCGCAGGCGCGCATGATGTGGGGCACCACGCGGGCGCTGGTCGCCAACATGGTGCGCGGCGTCAGCGAGGGCTACTCGAAGTCGATGGAAATCACCGGCACCGGCTACCGCGCCGCGGTGCAGGGGCAGAACCTGGTGTTGAATCTCGGCCTGTCACACGACGTGGTCTACGCCATCCCGCAGGGGATCAAGATCACCTGCGAGCGCCCGACCGCGATCAAGGTCGAGGGCATGGACAAGCGCCTGGTCGGCCAGGTCTGCGCCGAGCTTCGCACTTGGCGGCCGCCCGAGCCCTACAAGGGCAAGGGGATGAAGTTCGACGGCGAGCAGATCCGGCGGAAGGAAGGCAAGAAGAAGTGAGCACGGGCAACGACATGCAGGTGCGCCGCCGCGCCCGCCTGCGCTTCGGGCTGCGGCGCAAGGCCACTGGCCGGCCGCGGCTTTCGGTTTTCCGTTCCGGCAAGCACATCTACGCGCAGGTCATCGATGACGGTGCCGGCCGCACGCTGGCCGCCGCTTCCTCGCTGGAACAGGCGCTGCGCGGCAGCCTGCGCACCGGCGCGGACAAGGAGGCGGCAGCAGCCGTCGGCAAGCTGGTGGCCGAGCGTGCGCTGGCCGCCGGCGTCTCCGCCGTGGTCTTCGACCGCGGCGCCTATCTCTACCATGGCCGCGTCAAGGCGCTGGCCGAGGCTGCCCGCGAGGGCGGTCTTTCGTTCTGAGGGCAACGCAAATGGCACGGGAACCGCGCGAAGGCGGACGGGGCGGTCGGGATCGCGACCGCGGCGGCGATCGCGATCGCCAGGGCGACGATCTGATCGACAAGCTCGTCACCATCAACCGCGTCGCCAAGGTGGTGAAGGGCGGGCGGCGCTTCGCCTTTGCGGCGCTGGTCGTCGTCGGCGACCAGAAAGGGCGCGTCGGCTATGGCGCCGGCAAGGCACGCGAAGTGCCCGAGGCGATCCGCAAGGCGACGGAGCGGGCCAAGCGCGGCCTGATCCATGTGCCGATGAAGGAAGGGCGCACGCTGCATCACGACGTTACCGGCCGTTTCGGTGCCGGCTCGGTGGTGCTGCGCAGCGCGACGGCGGGGACCGGCATCATCGCCGGCGGCCCGATGCGCGCCGTCTTCGAGTCGCTCGGGATCGGCGACGTGGTGGCGAAGAGCATCGGCAGCCGCAACCCGCATAACATGGTCAAGGCGACCTTTGCGGCGCTGCGCATGAGCGCAAGCCCCCGCAGCGTCGCCGCGCGGCGCGGCAAGAAGGTGTCCGATATTCTCGGCCGGCGCGACAGCCACGGTCACGAGCCGCATGCGCAGGAGACCACCGATGCCTGACACGGACCAGGTGAAGGTGACGCAGATCGCCTCGGCTGCCGGCCGCAAGCCGGGCCAGAAGGAGACGCTGCTCGGTCTCGGCCTCAAGGGGATCGGCCGCACCCGCGTGCTGACCGACACCCCCTCGACCCGCGGCATGATCCGCAAGGTCGCGCACCTGGTGCGCGTGGAGAAGGTCGCCTGACCGCGCGCGCGGCGGGTGTGGGAGAGATGCGATGAAGCTCAACGAATTGCGCGACAATGCCGGCGCGCGGCTCAAGTCCAAGCGGCTTGGCCGCGGTATCGGCTCGGGCAAGGGCAAGACCTCCGGCAAGGGCGTGAAGGGCCAGAAGGCGCGCGAGGGCGTTGCCCTCAACGGCTTCGAGGGTGGCCAGATGCCGATCTATCGCCGTTTGCCGAAGCGCGGTTTCGTCAATCCGTCGCGCCGGGAATTTGCCGCGCTCAATCTCGGTAGCCTGGCCAAGGCGATCGAGGCGGGGCGGATCGACGGTGCGCAGCCGATCACGGAGGCGGCACTCGCCGCCGCCGGGCTCGTGCGCAGCGGGAAGGCTGGCGGCAGCAAGATCGCGGGCGTGCGGCTGCTTGCGACCGGCGAGATCGGTCGCGCGGTGACGATCGAGGTCTCGGGTGCCTCGGCGGCCGCGATCGCGGCGGTGGAGGCCGCGGGCGGCAAGGTCGTGCTGCCCACGCCGGCCGCCGCCTCCTAGCATCGACATCCCCATGCGGGGCTTATGGCGGCGCTGCCCGGGTGACCGGCAGCGCCGCTTGCCGTTATGGGACCGGGTTGCCGGCGCCTGCGGCCCCGCCACCTTGGTTTGCATCGGGCCGATCCTGGTCTAGATCGGCACGACGTCTGGAGAACAGCCCATGGCCTCGGCCGCCGAACAAATCGCCTCGAACATGAGCCTTGCCTCCTTCGGCAAGGCGACCGAGCTCAAGCAGCGCATCTGGTTCACCCTCGGCGCGCTGCTTGTCTATCGGCTCGGCACCTATATCCCGGTCCCCGGCGTCAACGCCGCGGTGATGAGCCAGATGCTGTCGCAGCACGGCGGCGGGATTCTCGGCATGTTCAACATGTTCTCGGGCGGCGCGCTCGGGCGCATGACGGTTTTCGCCCTCAACATCATGCCCTACATCAGCGCCAGCATCATCGTGCAGCTGATGACGGCGGCCATCCCATCGCTCGAGGCGCTGAAGAAGGAGGGCGAGTCGGGCCGCATCAAGATGAACCAGTACACGCGGTATCTCACCGTGTTCATCGCGATGTTCCAGGCCTACGGCATCGCGGTCGGGCTTGAGAGTCTGCACGGCAGCTTCGGCCCTGCCGTCGCCGATCCCGGCATGTTCTTCCGTATCTCGACCGTGATCACTTTGGTCGGCGGCACGATGTTCCTGATGTGGCTCGGCGAGCAGATCACCGCGCGCGGGGTCGGCAACGGCACCAGCCTCATCATCATGTCCGGCATCGTCGCCAATGTGCCCAATGCGATCGCCTCGCTGCTGGAGCTCGGGCGGACCGGCGCGCTGTCGCCGGTGTTCATCGTCGCCTTCCTGGTGCTCGCGGTGGTGGTGATCGCCTTCATCGTGTTCATGGAACGCGCGCACCGGAAAATCGTCGTGCAATACCCGAAGCGACAGGTCGGCAACCGCATGTTCGGCGGCGATTCCACGCACATGCCGCTCAAGATCAACACCTCGGGCGTGATCCCGCCGATCTTCGCGAGCTCGATCCTGCTGATCCCGGCGACGATCGCGGGCTTTTCCGCGCAGTCCAGCTCGGCGCCCGGCTGGATCGGCATGATCGGCCAGGTGCTCTCGGCGGGCTCGCCGCTCTACCTCGTTCTCTACTCGGCGTTGATCATCTTCTTCAGCTATTTCTATACCGCCGTCGTGTTCAATCCGCAGGAGACCGCGGACAACCTGAAGAAATATGGCGGCTTCATCCCGGGGATCCGCCCCGGCTCGGCGACCGCGGAATATTTCGATTACGTGCTCACCCGGCTGACCACGCTGGGCGCACTCTATCTGGTCGTCGTCTGCTTGCTGCCGCAGATCCTGATCAGCGATTATGGCGTGCCCTTCTATTTCGGCGGCACCAGCCTGATGATCATCGTTTCGGTGACCATGGACACGATCACGCAGATCCAGTCGCACCTGCTCGCCCACCAGTACGAGGGGCTGATCCGCAAGGCGCGCGTGAAAGGCAGGGGGGGGCGTTGAGGCTCGTCCTTCTGGGCCCGCCTGGCGCGGGCAAGGGCACCCAGGCGAAGCGGCTTGAGCAGCGTTACGGCATCGTGCAGATCGCGACTGGCGACATGCTGCGCGCCGAGGTTGCGGCCGGCTCGCCCATCGGGCTCAAGGCCAAGGCGGTGATGGAGGCGGGGCAGCTCGTTTCCGATGCCATCCTGATCGCCATGCTCGAGGCGCGCATCGCCCGGCCGGATTGCGCCAGGGGCTTCATCCTCGACGGCTTCCCGCGCACCGTGAAGCAGGCCGAGGCACTCGACGCGATGCTCGCGCAGCACCGCATGAGGCTCGATGCCGTCATTGAGCTCCAGGTGAACGACGCGGCGCTGGTCGAGCGCATCGCCGGACGCTTCACCTGCAAGACCTGCGGCGAGGGTTACCACGACACGTTCAAGCCGCCGAAGACGGCCGGCACCTGCGACCGCTGCGGCGGGCACGAATTCACCCGCCGTCCGGACGACACGCGCGAGACGGTGGCCGCCCGACTCGTCGCCTACCACAACCAGACCGCGCCGATCCTGCCCTACTACGCGGCGACCGGCCGGCTGATGTCGGTCGACGGCATGGTGGAGATGGACCAGGTCACCACGGCTCTGGTCGCGATCCTGGACCAGCTTCCCGCAGGTTGAGGGGCTGGGGATAGCCGCCCTGCGCCCAAGGAATAGCTCAGAGGCCCCCGCTCACGAAAATTTGATCGCCTCGCGTTGACTCGCGGTGCCCCCCGGCTATAACCCGGCGGAGCGGCACCCGGGCGCGGGTGCCGTCAATCGTTTATGGTCGCCGGGCGGCCCCCGTGAGTGCGCAGCAAGCGCGGATACGGAACAGGCCCCGGCCAGCAGGAGTCCACTTCGTGGCGCGTATTGCCGGCGTTAATATTCCCGCCAACAAGCGGGTGACCATCAGCCTGCGCTACATTTTCGGGATCGGTCCGGCGAAGGCGCAGGACATCTGCGACAAGCTCGGCATTCCCGACGAGCGCCGCGTCAACCAGCTGTCCGACGACGAAGTTCTGCGCATCCGCGAGATGGTCGACCGCGAGTACCGCGTCGAGGGCGATCTGCGGCGCGAAGTCGCGATGAACATCAAGCGCCTGATGGATCTTGGCTGCTACCGCGGCCTGCGGCATCGCCGCGGCCTGCCGGTGCGCGGCCAGCGCACCCACACCAATGCCCGCACCCGCAAGGGCAAGGCAGTGGCGATCGCCGGCAAGAAAAAGGTGACGAAGTAACCGGGCCGATCGGCCCGGTTGCGCGCTCGACAGTTACGCGTTCGATACAGGACAGGACATCCGACCCATGGCGAAACCCGCCACCGCCGCGCGCACCCGCAAAAAGGAGCGCAAGAACATCACTTCCGGCGTCGCCCATGTCGCGGCCACGTTCAATAACACGATCGTGACCATCAGCGACGCGCAGGGCAACGCCATCGCCTGGTCGTCCGCGGGCAGCCAGGGATTCAAGGGCAGCCGCAAATCGACGCCCTATGCGGCGCAGGTCGCTGCCGAGGAGGCCGGACGCAAGGCGCGCGAGCACGGCATGGAGACGCTCGAGATCGAAGTGAGCGGCCCCGGCTCGGGACGCGAGAGTGCCCTGCGGGCGCTGCAGACGGTCGGTTTCGCCATCACCGCGATCCGCGACATGACGCCGATCCCGCATAACGGTTGCCGGCCACGCAAGCGCCGCCGCGTCTGATCCCGAGCCGATCCGTCCGCGTCCCCGGGCCTCGAGCGCGTCGTTCCGCGCCCGGCCCGCATCATCACGAGGTGCCGCATGTCCATGCAGAAGAATTGGGAATCGCTGCGCAAGCCCGAGAAGCTTGAGGTCGAGCCCGGTAACGACCGCTCCCGGGTCGCCACCATCATCGCCGAACCGCTCGAGCGCGGCTTCGGCATGACGCTCGGGAACGCGCTGCGCCGCATCCTGCTTTCGTCGCTGCAGGGCGCCGCCGTGACCGCGGTGCAGATCGACGGCGTGCTGCACGAGTTCAGCTCGATCCCCGGCGTGCGCGAGGACGTGACGGATATCGTGCTGAACGTGAAGCAGCTCGGCCTGCGCATGCACGGCGACGGGCCGCGGCGCATGGTGCTCTCGGCGACCGGCCCCGGCGAGGTGAAGGCGGGCCAGATCCAGGCCGGGCACGACATCGAGATCATGAACCCGGACCTCGTGCTCTGCACGCTGGACGACGGCGTGAAGCTCGGCATGGAGTTCACGGTGCAGGGCGGCAAGGGCTATGTCGCCGCCGCCGAGAACCGGCCGGACGATGCGCCGATCGGACTGATGCCGGTGGACAGCATCTACTCGCCGGTGCGCCGCGTCTCCTATCGCGTGGAACCCACGCGCGTCGGCCAGAAGACCGACTACGACAAGCTGTTGCTGGCGGTCGAGACCAACGGCGCGGTGACGCCGGAGGACGCGGTGGCACTGGCCGCGCGGATCCTGCAGGACCAGTTGTCGCTGTTCGTCAACTTCGAGGAGCCGCAGCAGATCTCGCTGTCGGAGCCTGCCGAGGAGTTGCCGTTCAAC
>JAJXSZ010000098.1 GCA_021784255.1 Pseudomonadota bacterium
GGGGCTGCGCGAGGCGCTGCGCGCGCTGCCGCTCGCCCGGCGGCTCGCCCGGCTCGACATCGCGGGTCGGCGTGACCTGCTGGCGCTGTTCGGGCAGTCGGCAGGCGACATGCTCGATGGTTGGTTCGAAAGCGATCCGATCAAGGCAGTGCTCGGCTTCGACGGCATCGTCGGCACCTACGCCAGCCCCTATTCGCCGGGCACCGCCTATGTGCTGCTGCACCACTGCTTCGGCGAAACGAACGGACGCCAGGGCGTCTGGGGGCACGCGATCGGCGGTATGGGCGCGATCACGCAGGCGATGGCGAAGGCATGCGCGGGTGAAGGTGTCGAGATCGTCCTCGGGGATGGCGTGCGCGAGGTGATCGTCGAGCGCGGCCGCGCCGTCGGGGTGGCGAGCGAAAGCGGGCGGTCGTTGCGCGCCCGTGCGGTCGCGTCGAACCTCAACCCTAAGCTGTTGTTCAACGATCTGGTGGACGCGGCGGCGCTGCCCGCCGATTTCCGGGAACGCATGCAGCATTATCGTTGTGGCTCCGGCACGTTCCGCATGAACCTCGCACTCGCGGAACTGCCGCGTTTCACCTGCCTGCCGGAGGCGGGCGATCATCTGACCGGCGGGATGATCATCGGCTCGTCGCTCGGCTATTTCGACCGTGCGTATCAGGACGCGCGCCGGGCTGGCTGGTCGCGCGAGCCGATCGTCGAGATGCTGATCCCCTCGACGCTCGACGACAGCCTCGCCCCCGCCGGGCAGCACGTCGCGAGCCTGTTCTGCCAGCACGTGGCGCCGGAACTGCCGGATGGCACGAGCTGGGACGTGCATCGCGAGGCGGTCGCCGACCTCATGATCGAAACGGTCGAGCGGGCCGCGCCCGGCTTCAAAGCCTCCGTGCTCGGGCGTGTTGCCTATTCGCCGCTGGATCTCGAACGCATTTTCGGGCTCGTCGGCGGCGACATCATGCACGGCGCGCTGGCACTTGATCAGATCTACACGGCGCGGCCGGTGCTGGGGCACGCGGACTACCGCGGCCCGCTGCCGGGGCTCTACATGTGCGGCTCGGGCACGCACCCCGGCGGCGGTGTGACGGGCGTCCCGGGCCACAACGCCGCGCACGAGATCGTTCGCGACCTGCGGCGCCGGCGGGTTTAGGGTCGCGGCCGGTCGGGCGACCCCGGCGTCAGCCCGCCGCGGCGAGGATGGCGCGGCGCACCAGGGTTTCGAACAGGGCGAGCTTGTAGTCGTTGCGGCTGAGCGGCGTTGCACCGTGCAGCGCGGCCCTGGCGGCGTCGGCGGCCACCGCCGCGTCGATACGCCGGCCCTGCAGCACCTGCTCGGCCGAGCGCGCGCGGCGCGGCACCGGCGCGGCCGCGCCGAGCACCACCGAAGCCTTGCCGCAGGTTCCGTCGGGATCGAGCGTGAGCACCACGGCGACGTCGGCAAGCGGCCAGTCGAAGCCAGCCTTCTCGCCCTGGCGCCGATGCGCCATGCGCGAGCCAGGGGCGCGCCCCGGGAGGTGGATCGCGGTCAGCACCTCGCGCGGGCGCAGCGCGTTCTCGCGCTGCAGGTCGTCGGCGGGGCCGATGAAGAAATCCTCGAGTGCCAGGCGGCGTGCGGCACCTTCGGCATCGTGCAGCTCGACCTCGGCCCCGAGCGCGACCAGGACGGTCGCCGGCGTGGAGGGATGGACGATGGCGCAGGCCTGGTTGTCGAAGATCGCGTGGTACTGGCTCTCGCCGCGGATGGCGAAGCAGTGGCCGCCGCCCTTGCGCAGACAATGATACGCAGGCGAACGGAAATACCAGCAATGCGGGCGCTGCAGCAGGTTGCCGCCGAGCGTCGCCACGTTGCGCAGCTCGGGGCTCGCGGAACCCGCGATAGCCTCGGCGAGTGCGGGGTAGGCGGCGCGCACGAGCGGGTGGTCGGCGACCGCCGCGAGGGTCGCCATGGCGCCGATGACGAGGTTGCCCGCCGGGTCCTGCGTGATCGCGTCGAGTCCCGGCAGCGCGCGCAGACTGACGACGAGCGACGGCGCCAGCAGCTCGGACTTGAGCAGGTCGAGCAGGTCGATGCCGCCGGCCTTGAGGACGGCGCCCTCGGCGAGCGTGACCATCGCCTCGCTCACCAGCTCCGTGTTGGCGGCGGCCTCGGCAAGCGTGGCGGGGGTTGCGTAGGCAAAGCGATTCATCGTCTCAGCTCCGTCCGCTGCGGCCCAGCGCCGCCAGCACCGCGTCTGGCGTCATCGGCAGCGCGGTGAGCCGCACGCCGATGGCGTTGTAGACCGCATTCGCGATGGCCGGCGCGGTCGCGATGTTGGCGGGCTCGGCGATGCCGTAGGCGTCGGTCGCGCTGTTGCCCTGCAGGTTCTCCAGGATCACCGTCTCGATCTCGGGTGTGTCGTGGATGCCGGCGAGCTTGTAATGTTCCAGATCCGCATTGACCATGAGCCCGGTGCGGCGGTCCATGATACGACGTTCGAGCAGCGCGTAGGAGACGCCCATCAGCACCCCACCCTCGACCTGGCTCTCCAGCAACAGCTTGTTCATCGGCCGGCCGCAATCATGCACCGCGACGACGCGCTCGACGCGGATCGCGCCGGTTTCGGTGTCGACCGCGACCGCGGCGAATTGCACGCCGCCGAGATCCTCGTGCGCCATCGCGGCATCCGGCATCCGCCGGCGGAAACCGGCGTAGTCATCGAGGCGGGATTCGACGGCGCTGACGCGGTCGGTACGCAGCAGCGCAGCGGCATCGCGGAACGCCAGGAACCGGCTGGGATCGGCGCGGACCTGCAGTCGTCCTCCACATGCCTCTATCTCGTCGGGAGCGGCGTTGAGCATACGCGCCGCCTCGCGCGTGAGCTGCGCGAGCGCGCGCGTCGCCGCGGTGCGCAACGGCGGCGTGATCGAGGCCGTCGTGCGGCTGCCGTAGGACGGACCGCCGGGCGGGAACTCGGTATCGCCGATGCGGATCGTGACGTCGGCGGGCCGCAGGCCAAGCACTTCGGCGACGACCTGGGCCATGATGGTGCCGATGCCGGTGCCGATGTCCTGAACGCTGGAGAGCGCCTCCACCGAGCCGTCGCGCAGGATGCGCACCTCGCAGGCGACGTTGGTCTGCACGTTGGACATCCATAGCGACTGGGCCACGCCGATGCCGCGCTTGACCGGACCGTCGTCCGCTCCGGGCGGGTGGCGCCGGCTCCAGCCGATGCGCTCGGCGCCGATCCGCCGTTCCTCCCGCCGCACGGCGCTGGGGTCGATGCGGTCGCGCAACGCCAGCGGGTCGAGCTGAAGGCGTTCAGAAAGCGTATCGATCGCCTGCTCGAGCGCGAAGGCGCCCGGCGTGTTGCCGGGGCCGCGCATGGCGCAGCCAGGGCCGGCGTTGACAAAGACGTCGTGCTGGCGGGTCTCGAAATTGGCGCAGCTGTAGAGGCGCTCGGCAAAGAATCCGATCCCGGCGCCGACGGCGACCCCGGCGGTGCCGAAGCTTTCGATCGCGAGCGCGGTGAGCGTTCCGTCCTGCGTCGCGCCGAGGCTGAGGCGCTGGAACGTGCCGGGGCGGTTGCCGGCGTCGGTCTGTTCCTCCTGACGGTCGAACGCGAGGCGCACCGGCGCGCCGGCCGCGCGCGAGAGTTGCACGGCGACCCTGCCGTAGACGCCGAGCTGCGACTTGGAGCCGAAGCCGCCGCCCATGCCGTCGACGACGACGCGCACGCGGCTGAGCGGCAGGCCGAAGGCGGTCGCGAGCTCCTGGCGCACGCCCGCGGTGAACTGGGTCGAGATGTAGACCGTCAGCCCCTCCGCGCGCCAGTCCGCGACGACGGCGTGCGGCTCGAGGCAGGCATGGGTGTGGACCTGGGTGCGGTACTCGCCCTCCACCACCACGGCCGCGGCCGCCAGGCCCTGCGCCGGGTCGCCGCGGCGCACCACCGCGGGACCGCGCACATTGCCTTCGAGCGGCAGGCCCGGCGCTGCCGGGAAGCCCGAGGGATGCCCCTGTGGCGCCGAGGCGGCATCGTGGACGGCGGGTGCGTCGGGAGCGCGGGCTTCGTCCATGTCCACGACAAACGGCAGCGGGCGGAATTCCGCGTCGATCGCGGCCAGCGCCTCAGCCGCGGCGCGCGGCGAGACGCCGGCCACCGCCACGACGGGCTGGCCGGCGTAACGCAGCCGGTCGCCGGGCTGCGCGAGCGGCAGAATGGCGCGGACACCGGCCAGGGCGGCCGCGGCGGCGGTGTCCAGACGGCGCAGTTCAGCGCTCGGCAGCGGCGAGCGCAGAAAGCAGGCGTACAACATGCCCGGCAGCCGCACATCGACGGTATAGCGCGTCGCGCCGGTGACCTTGGCGCGCCCGTTAAGCCGCGGCACCGGCCGGCCGATCCAGGTGAGCTCGGCATTCGGTGGCCAGGGCGGTGGCTCGCTCGCCGGGATCTCGCGCGTGACCGTGCCGAGTCCGGTCTCGACGATGCCGGCGGGGAAGGTTTCCGTCCGGGTCCCGCTCATCACTTGCGCTCCGCGGCGGCCAGGACGGCGGCGACGACGTGGGGATAGGTGCCGCAGCGGCAGTAATGTCCGGCAAGGGCGTCGCGCACTGCCTCGGCGTCCGGCTGCGGGTTGCGTTCGAGCAGTGCGGCGCTGCTCATCACCATGCCCGGTGTGCAGAAGCCGCATTGCAGCGCGTCGTGCTCGATGAACGCCTCCTGGACCGGGTGCAGCGCCTCGCCCTGGGCCAGGCCTTCGATGGTGGTGACGGCCTGACCATCGGCGTCGATGGCGAGCATCATGCACGAGCAGACCGGCCGGCCATTGAGCCAGACGGTGCAGGCCGCGCAGGCGCCGCGGTCGCAGGCGAGCTTGGTGCCGGTGAGGTCGAGCGCGTCGCGCAGCGCCTCGGCGAGCGTCGTGCGCGGCTCCAGCTCGAGGTGGCGCGTGGTGGCGTTCACCGTCATGGTGATGGTGGTCGTGCCCGGGCCGGCTGTCGGCCCTCGAGCTGCCTCGGCTGACGCGCCGGCGGTCGTTGTCTCCGTCATGGTCAGGCTCCGGCTTCCGGGGTGCGATCGGCGCCCGTGCTCGTCATGCCCATCCTGCCCTCCGTCGTGGTCGTCGGCCGCATCGGGGCATATGGCGCCGCGCCTGTCGATGATCCAGATCAGGTTGGATTCCGGTCGGCCGTCCCATCCTGGCTGCCCGGTTCGGGCCGCGGCCGGCGGAAGACAGGCCGGCCGAGGTCTTGCATCCGACCCGCCATCGCTCCGACACTCGGTGCGGATCACCCGCAAGGAGGTGCCCGCATGAGCCCACGCCGTCCGGCTGACCGCCGCCCCCGATACCGCTCCATGATCGTGGCGCCGCAGCCGGACGCGGTGGAAGCCGGCGTCCGCGCGCTCGCGCAGGGCGGTTCGGCGATCGATGCCACCATCGCCTGCGCACTGATGCAGGGCGTGGTGGACCCGATGATGTGCGGCGTGGCCGGGCTCGGTGTGCTGCACGTGCACGACACGCGCACTGGCAGGACCGAGGTCATCGATGGCCTCTCCACCGTTCCCGAGGCCGCAACGGCGTCGATGTGGGAGGGGATGTTCGAGGGCGAGTGCACGGACGGCTATGGCTATGTCGTGCGCGGCGCCGTCAACGAGCTGGGTCACGGCGCGGTGACCACGCCCGGCATCCTGCGCGTGTTCGAGGCCGCGCATGCGAGCTATGGCCGGCTGCCCTGGGCGGAACTGTTCGCGGCCGCGATCGAGCGCGCGCGGGAGGGCTGGGCCGTGCGTCCGCACGTGGCGCTGATGTTCGCCTCCGACGAGCGGCCCTATGGCCGGGCCCGGATGGCCGACAAGCTCGCCTACACCGCGGACGGACGCGCGCTCTACATGGACGGCGAGGCGCCGAAAGCGGTGGGGCGCATGGTGCGCAACCCGAGCCTCGCAGCGACGTTGGAGCGCCTGGCGCGGCACGGCGCGGAGGATTTTTATTCCGGCGAGCTCGCGCAGGCCATGGTCCAGGACATGCGGCACCACGGCGGCCTGCTCGCGCCGGCGGACCTGGCAGGCTTCAGGGTCCGGCTCGGCGCGCCGCTCACCATCGGCTATCGCGGCCGCACCATCGCGGCCCCGGCACCGGCGGCGGGGGGCATCGTCGTGCTCGAGATGCTGCGCATCCTCGAGCGCTTCGACCTCGTCGCGATGGGCCACAACAGCCCCGACTACATCCGCACCGTGGCCGAGGCGATGAAGATCGCGGGGCGGGACAGGGAACGGCACGTCGGCGACCCGGATGTGGCGCCGGCGCCGGTCGGGTGGCTGCTGTCCGATGGCTACGCCGGCGAATGCGCCGCCGCCATCGCGCGCGGCGAGAAGGCCTCGCTCGAGCGCGCGACCGGCGAGAGCAAGGACACCACGACGATCTCCTGCTGGGACGAGAACGGACTCGTGGTGTCGCTCACGCATACGCTGGGGCTGCCCTCCGGCGTCATCGTGCCGGGCACCGGCTTCATGCTGAACGGGGCGATGAACTGGTACGATCCGCGGCCCGGCCGGCCGAACTCCGTCGGGCCGGGCTCGCGGCGGTTCAGCAGCATGGCGCCGACGCTGGTGTTCGAGGACGGGCAGCCGGCGGCGACGCTGGGCGCGCCGGGCGGGGCCTGGATCGGTGTCGCCGTCCTGCAGGGGCTGCTCAACCTGCTCGACTGGGGCATGGGCATCCAGGATGCGGTGATGGCGCCCCGCTTCTCGGCGACCACCAACGCGATCGACATCAGCAACCGCATTCCCCGCCGGACCGAGGCGGCGCTCAACGCCGCGGGCTACGCCGTCAACCGCTCGGCCCACAGCTATCCGTTCGCCGCGCTGCACGGGATCACCGGCTGGGATGGGGTGCTGGAAGGCGGCGCGGACCCGCAGCGCGATGGCTGCGCCGCCGGCATCTGAGCCGCCGCCGGCGGATTGACCGGGGCGGCGGGATTGGCGACCCTGCCAGCCAGTGCCCGCCCATGCGCCAGCGGCGCGGCATCGATGTTGGAGGAAACCATGAAGATCACGGACGAGGAACAGCGGCTGGTCGAGACCGCGCGGCGGGTGCTGCCCGCGGGCAACTTCGGCAACATGACGAGCGAGATCGTCATCCGCGAGGGCCGGGGCGGGCGGGTGCGCGACGTCAGCGGCAACGAATATGTCGATTTCATCCTCGGCTCGGGGCCGATGCTGCTCGGCCACGCGCACCCGGAGGTCAACGCCGCGGTCGCCGGACAGCTTGGGCGCGGCACGACGTTCTTCGCCAACAACGAACACGGCATCGAGCTCGCGGCGGAGATCGTCGAGGCGGTGGCCTGCGCCGAGCAGGTGCGGTTCGCATGCACCGGAACCGAGGCGGACGCGATGGCGATGCGCCTCGCGCGCGCCTGGCGCAAGCGACCCAGGATCCTGAAATTCGAGGGCGGCTACCACGGCATGAGCGACTACGCGCTGATGAGCCTGTGGCCCGCCCGCGCCGGCAATTCGGCGCAGCCGGTAGCGGATTCGGCGGGCATCCCGGAATCCGTCCGTGGTGAGATGCTGGTGGCCCCGTTCAACGACCTCGCGGCGGCGCGCGAGCTCATCCACGCGCACCGCGACGAGCTCGCGGGCGTGATCGTCGAGCCGCTGCAACGCTTGCTGACGCCGCAGCCGGGATTCCTGCAGGGGCTGCGCGACATCACGGCCGAGTACGCCATTCCGCTGATCTTCGACGAGGTGGTCACCGGGTTTCGCCTCGCTTATGGGGGCGCGCAGGCTTATTACGGAGTCGTTCCGGATATCTGCACCCTGGGCAAGGTGATCGGTGGCGGCTATCCGCTCTCCGCGATCGCCGGGCGCGCGGAAATCATGGCGCATTTCGATCGCGCGAAGGTGGGTGCGGAAGGGTTCATGCCGCAGATCGGCACGCTCTCCGGCAACCCGATCGCGGCCATCGCCGGGCTGGCGACGCTGCGGGTGCTGAAACGGCCGGGAACCTATGAAAAGCTGCACGCGACCGGCAACGCGATCCGTGCCGGCCTGGCCAGGAGCCTGAGCGACGCCGGCATCGCCGCGGTCATCAAGGGCGAGGCGGTGATGTTCGACGCCCTGTTCACCGCGCGAGCGAGCGTGGAGAATTACCGCGAGGCGCTGGAGGCGGACGCAACGCTGGCGCGGCGCTTCACCGCGCTCGCGCGCGAGCGCGGCGTGCTGAAGAGCGAGGGTAAGATGTATATCTCGGCGGCTCACGACGAGCGTGACGTGCGCGACGCGGTGGCCGGCTTCGCCGACGCCGCGGCGACGCTCGCGGGCGAACGGGCGAGCTGAGTGCCGGCGCCGCGGCGCGCGCTCAGAGCGCCGCTTTGATCCGTCGCAGCAGAAGCTGGAAGAAACCCGCGCGCGGATCGTCGGCGCTGGCGACGACGGGCACGGTGGCCAGCGTCCGGCCGCCGGCGCTGACGGTCAGCGTGCCGACGGTCTGGCCGCGGCGCACGCCCGCCGGCGGCGGCGGGTTGAGAACCAGGTCGGTCTTCAGTTTTTGCAGCGCCAGGCTGGGGAGGGTCATCGTCACGCCCCTGACCGGCGTGACCGGGACGCTCGTCTCGCGATAGGTCGGCGCGCTGAGCGTTCCGACGGTCTTGCCCGCCGTGATCACGGTGGCGTTGGTGTAGAACTGATAGCCGTAGTCTAGCAGCGCCTCGATGTCGTGCGTGCTTGCCGTCCACGTCGGCCCGCCGAGGACCACGGCGATCAGCCGCCGCCCGTTGCGGCTGGCGGTGGCGTCGATGCAGTGCCCGGCCTCCTGCGTGAGGCCGGTCTTGAGGCCATCGACGGTCGTGTCGTGAAAGACGACCGGGTTCCAGTTGCGCTGGCGGATGTTGTTGTAGGTGTAGTGCTTCTTGACGGAAATCGTGAGGTACTGCGGATAGGTCTGGATGATCGCGCGCGAGAGCCGGGCAACGTCCAGCGCCGTGGTGTGCAGGTCCGGATCCGGCAGGCCGTCGACGTTGGTGTAGTGCGTGCCGGTGAGGCCGAGCACCTTGGCCTGGTGGTTCATCAGCCCGACGAAGCTGCCGCGGTTGCCGGCAACGGCCTGCGCGAGCGCCACCGCGGCATCGTTGCCGGAATCGATGATCAGCCCGTGCAGCAGCTCATCGACGGTGACCGTCATGTTCGGCGAGATGAACATCCGCGAACCGCCGGTGTGCCAGGCCGCGACACTGATCGGCACCGCCTGGTCGAGCTTGAGGGTGCCGTGCGCGATCGCCTGGTAGGTGAGGTAGGCGGTCATCAGCTTAGTGAGGCTTGCCGGCGGCCAGGCAAGGGCCGGGGCTTTCTGCGCGATAATGGCGCCGGTCCCGGCATCCATCAGGACATAGGCGGCCTGCTGCTCCAGCACCGGCGGCGCGGGGACACCAGGAACCGCGAGCGGGGCCTCGGGCGCGGGGCCGGTGTAGGGAGCGGGCGCGGGCGCGGGCGCGGCCTTGGTGGCCGGCGCCGCACC
>JAJXSZ010000099.1 GCA_021784255.1 Pseudomonadota bacterium
CCTCGGCGATGATGCTGAGCAGGCGGCGCTGCTGTTCGGGGTCCTCGATGCGCGTCAGCGTCTCGATGGCGCTGCGGATCGAGGAGAGCGGGTTTTTGATCTCGTGCGCGACATCGGCGGCGAAACGTTCGGTGGCGTCCATGCGCGTCCACAGGGCGCGCGCGGAATCGGCGAGCGCGTGCGCCAGCTCGCCGACTTCGTCGCTGCGGGCAAGCAGGCCCGAGGGCACGGTGCCGGTGCGCCCGCTGCCTTCGCGCATCGCATCGGCCGCCTGCGCGAGCCGCAGGATCGGGCGGGCGATGGTGCGCGAAAGGTACCATGACAGCAGCAGGCTGAAGACCAGCGCGGTACTGAACAGGCCCAGGATCGACAGCCGCACGGCCAGCAGCGAGTTGTCGATTTCACGCGCTTCGCGGGTGAGCAGTACGATCCCCACCGTGCGCGGGCCGCGCTCCACCGGCTCGGCGACGGTGATCAGCAGCCGGTTGTCCTGCGTGCGCCGGATATACGGCGGCATCTCACGCGAGGAATCCGAGCCCGAGAGCCGGATCTCCTCCTTGACGTTCGGCTGCCAGTCGGGTCCGCCGGCACCGGGACCGCTCTGCAGCGACGGCGCGCCGCCGCCATGCGGCATGATCGACAGCGCCCAGTCGTAGAGCAGGCCGATGGCGCCGAGCACCTGGCCGCGATTGACCGGTGGCGGCAGGGCCTGGGCCTCGACCGCGCCGCCCGTGCTCTGGCGCAGCGTGGAATTGGCGATGACCGTGCCATCCGGCGCATAGACCTTGGCCTGCGCGCTCGGTGTCGGCGCGGTGAGGCGGCGCAGCAATGGCTGCGCGAGCTGCGCATCCAGATGCGGTTCGCCCTTGGCGTCGAGCAGCACCGCACTCTGGCCGAGCGCCGCGGCGTAGATCCGCGCCTCTTCGCGCAGCGTCCCCACCTCGGCGACCAGGAGGCCGTTCTGGTACTGGTCGAGATAGAGCAGAGCCGCGAGCAGCAGGCCGAGCGGCAGCGCGTTGACCAGCAGGATGCGGCGCAGCAGCGGCGAGGTCAGGCGCCGGCGCTGCGGACGTTCCCGCGCCGACGGCTCGCCCGTTACCAGGACGCCGCTATCGGGCATCAGGTTCGGCACCCGCGCGGCAGCGCGAAGGCGGACATCGCCGGCGCCTATGCCTCCTTGTAGCGATAGCCGATGCCGTAGAGCGTCTCGATCGCGTTGAAGCTGTCGTCGCTGGCGCGGAACTTCTTGCGCACGCGCTTGATGTGGCTGTCGATGGTGCGGTCGTCGACGTAGATGTTCTCGCCATAGGCCGCGTCGATCAGCTGGTCGCGCGACTTCACGAGGCCGGGCCGCGTGGCCAGCGCCTTGACCAGCAGGAACTCGGTCACGGTGAGCTGGATGTCGATGCCCCGCCAGGTGCATTTGTGCTTGTTCTCGTCGAGCACCAGGTCGCCGCGGGTCAGCACGCCGGCGGGCAGCGCGCCGGACCCCTCGGCGCGGCTGGCCTCGTTGCGGCGCAGCAGCGCGCGGATGCGTTCGATCAGCAGGCGCTGGGAGAACGGCTTGGTGATGAAGTCGTCGGCCCCGAGCCGCAGCCCCATCAGCTCGTCGACCTCCTCGTCCTTGCTGGTCAGGAAGATGATCGGCAGCGACGAGGTCTTGCGCAGCTTCTGCAGCAGCTCCATCCCGTCCATGCGCGGCATTTTGATGTCGAGCACGGCCAGGTCCACCGGGCGCGCGGTGATGCCCTGCAGCGCGCTCTCGCCGTCGGTATAGGTGCGAACCTGGAACCCTTCCTGCTCCAGTGTCATCTGGACCGAGGTGAGGATGTTGCGGTCGTCGTCCACGAGCGCGATGGTCTGCTTCATCAGGAGCTCCTTCGTCCGGGGCATCGGACGCCACGAATATGGCGCAACAGGGATAGAAAGAGAACGGAATATGGCAAATGCCGAGACGATCCGCGCGGCGCGGGCGCTGCTGCGGCGCGCGCGGCAGGGCGTGCTGGCGACGGTGAGCGGGGATCAGCCACATGCCGCCCTGGTCACGCCGGCGACCGCGCCGGATCTGTCGCCGCTGCTGTTCCTCTCCGGCCTCTCGGCGCATACGCGGCAGTTGCAGTCGGCTCCGCGCTGCGCGCTGCTGGTGGCGGGCGAAGCGGCGGAAACCAATCCGCAGACGGCGCCGCGGCTGACGGTGCATGCCGAGGCGCGGCCGGAGGCGGATGCGACGCTGCGGGCGCGGTGGCTGGCGCGCCATCCCTACGCCGGACTCTACGCGCAGCTCGCCGACTTCCGCCTCTGGCGCCTGGTGGTGACCGGCGCGCACTGGGTCGGCGGCTTCGGGCTCGCTGCACGGCTCTCGCCGCACGACCTGTTGCCCGATGCCGCAGCCGTCGCCGCGGTCGCGGCGGCGGCAGAGGACATCATCGCGCATTGCAACGCGGATCATGCGGGAACAATGGCGGCGATCGCCCTGATGGCGGGCGCGCGGATGGTCGCGGTCGATGTCGATGGCTGCGACCTGGCGGCCGGGGAGCGCGTGGTGCGCGTGGCCTGGCAGCAGCCGGTGGTGGATGCCCAGGGCGTGCGGGCCGAACTCGTCCGGCTCGCGCGTGCTACCAGAGTGGATCCTTCAGCTTCGCGATGAATGCCGCGTGCGCGGCGAGCGCCTCGGCGTCCGGCTCGATGAGCCGTGGCGTGCGTGGCTTGTGCGCGGCGTAGTCGAGCGCCGCGCGGGCGATCGACGCGGCGGCGAGGTCGAGCCCGCGCTGGCGCCCGCCGGTCAGTTCGACATAGACCTCGGCCAGCAGGCGGCAATCCAGCAGCGCGTTGTGCGTGGTGCGCTCCGAGAGGTCGATCCCGAAACGACGGCACAAGGCATCGAGGCTGTTGGGCAGGCCCGGAAAACGGGTGCGCGCGATCGCCAGCGTGTCCACCAGGCGCGCGCGGTCGAGCGCCGGGCGGCCGATGCGGGTCAGTTCGGCATCGAGAAAGCTGAAGTCAAAGCTCGCATTGTGCGCGATCAGTGCGCCGTCACCGAGGAACTCGAGCAGGTCGTCGGCGATCTCCTCGAAGCGCGGCGCGTCGCGCAGCCGGTCGGCGGTGATGCCGTGCACGCGCACGGCGTCCTCCGGCACGTCGCGCTCGGGGTTGATCAGGCGATGGAAGCTCTTGCCGGTCGGCAGATCGCCGTCGAGCTCGATGGCGGCGACCTCGACGAGGCGGTCGCCGGCCAGCGGGTCGAGGCCGGTCGTTTCCGTATCGAACAGAACGGCCCGGATCATCGGTTCTCCTCGCGCCACTGCCGCACGAGGCGGCGGAGGTGGCGCTGGCTGTGGTGGCGCGACAGGCCGGTGCGGACGACGTGGTGGGCACGCCGCCGCTTCTCGGCATCCGGCATCTGGCGCGCGAGGATGGCGGCGATCTCCGCATCGCTGCGGCCGCGGGCGCGCACGCGCTGGCGCTGCACGGACGCCGGGGCGGAGACGACGACGAGGATATCGGCGCGGTCTTCCCCGCCGGTCTCGAACAGCAGCGGAATATCGAGCACCACCAGGGAGTGGCCGTGCGCGCGGGCGCGCGCGATGAACCGACGTTCCACCGCGCGCACCATCGGGTGCAGGATCGTTTCCAGCCGGCGCAAGGCGGCGGGATGGCCGAGCACGGCGGCGCGCAGGGCGACGCGATCGAGCCGGCCGGCGCGGACGGTGCCGGGAAAGGCGCGCCCGATCGCGGGCAGCGCCGCGCCGCCCGGAGCCTGCAGGCGGTAGACCGCCGCATCGGCGTCGAACACCGGCAGGCCGAGCCGGCGCAACGTCGCCGCCGCCGCGGATTTGCCCATGCCGATCCCGCCGGTGAGGCCGATGACGCGCATGGCCCTTTCTGACGGCGCGGGATTGCCGGCGCAACCGGGCCGGCGTCTCATGCGCGCATGACCGACTTGGCGGAAGCCGACCTGGCGGCGCGGCTCGCGGTGGCGAGGCGCCTGGTGGAGGACGCGGGGCGCATGGCGCTGCGGCTGCGGCCGGGCGCCGGCGCGCCGGTGGCGACGCTGAAAGGCGCCCAGGACTGGTTGACCGAGGCCGACGGCGCGATCGAGGCGTTCCTCGGCGCGGCCCTCGCCGACGCCTTTCCCGAGGACGGATTTCTCGGCGAGGAGGGCGGACGGCGCACCCCTGCGGCGACGGGGAGGCCGCTTACCTGGGTCGCCGATCCGATCGACGGCACGGTGAATTATGCGCGCGGCGGCACACGGTTCTGCATCTCGCTGGGGCTGCTGGCGGGCGCCGACGCCCTGCTCGGTGTGGTCGCGGCACCGGCGCTGGGCGAGATCTACGCCGGTGCGCGCGGCCTTGGCGCCACCTGCAACGGCGCGCCCATCCGGGCTGCGAGCACCGGGGCGCTGGAGCGCGCGACGGTGGAACTCGGCTGGTCGCGCCGGCGGCCGGACGCGGCGTTCCAGGCCCTGCTCGCGCGTGTCATGGCAACCGGCGCCGCGGCACGGCTCGGCGGTTCCGGCGCGCTTGGCCTGATGGACGTCGCCTGCGGACGCATCGACGCCTATGCCGAGCTGCATATCAATATCTGGGATGTCGCGGCCGGGCTTGCGATCCTGGCCGAGGCCGGGGCGCGGGTCTCGCCCTTCACCTCCGGACGGGGCACCACGGAGGGCAACCCGATCCTCGCTGCCGCCCCCGGGGTGGCCGATCCGCTCGCCGCGGCGATCGGTGCGGCACTGGGGCTCGCGCCGGATTGACGCTGGAGCAACCTCCGCTCTGCGTGAGCCTGTCCGGCCCGCGCAGAGCGGAGATAACTTGCTCTGGATTCCAAGTTCCGGGAGCAGGAAATCCCACCAGGTGTTTCTATCCGGTCGGATATTGCTCTAGAGGACGTCACACCAACCGCACCGGCACCAGGGATCGCATGAGCACGCCAAAACAGATTCTCTTCGCCAACGCCAGCATCGTCGATGCGACGCGCGCCGCGCCGCTCGAAGGCCACGTCCTGGTCGAGGACGGCGTGATCCGCGACCTCGCGGCCCGGCCCGTCGCGGCGGCGGAGCGGCTGGTCGTCGACCTCAAGGGGCGCACGCTGATGCCGGGGCTGATCGACTGCCATGTGCATGTCGTCGCTTCGATGATGAATCTCGGCCAGAACGCGCAGCTGCCGGAGGCGACGGCGGTACTGCGCTCGCTGCCAATCATGCGCGGGATGCTGCATCGCGGCTTTACCACGGTGCGCGATGTCGGCGGCGCGCCGGCGGCGCTCGCGGAGGCGGTGGCGGCGGGCCTGGCGGAGGGCCCGCGGCTCATCGTCTGCGGCAAGGCGCTGTCCAAGACCGGCGGGCACGTCGATCTCCGGCCGCGCCAGGACTGGCACGACGCGCATCGCTGGCGGCGCAATTTCGGTGCGCTCGGGCGCGTCGCCGACGGGGTGGACGAGGTACGCCGCGCCTGCCGCGAGGAGCTGCGCGAGGGAGCCATGTTCATCAAGATCATGGCCAATGGCGGGGTGGCGAGCCCGACCGACCCGATCGCCTGGCAGGGTTATTCCGAAATCGAAATGTCGACCGCGGTGCAGGAGGCGGCGGACGCGGGCACCTATGTGTCCGCGCATCTCTACACCTCGCCCGCGATCGCGCGCGCGGTCGCGGCCGGGGTGCACAGCCTCGAACACTGCAACCGCATCGACGCGCCGACAGCGTCGCTCGCCGCCAGGGCCGGCTGCGTCGCGGTGCCGACGCTGGTGACCTACGAGGCGCTGGCGACCGACGGGCTGCGGCTCGGCCTGCCGCCGGCCTCGATCGCCAAGATCGAGGACGTGCGTGGCGCCGGGCTCGCGAGCCTGTCCATCCTGCGCGATGCCGGGGTGCGGATGGCGTTCGGCACCGACCTGCTCGGAGAGACGCATGTACGCCAGAGCGAAGAGTTCGCGATCCGCGCGCGCGTGCTGCCGGCGCGCGACATCCTCACCGCCGCTACGACGGAGGCGGCCCGGCTCATCGGCATGGAGGGGCGGCTCGGGGTGGTGGCGGAAGGCGCGATCGCGGACCTGCTGGTCACGACATGCAACCCGTTGGAGGATGTGACGCCGCTGGCCCAACCGGAACGCCATATTCCCGGTATCGTTCAGGCCGGGCGTGTCGTGCGGATGGCCCTCTAGGGGAGGCCATTCCGCGGGCGAGCGGCATGAATATCGATCCAATTGACATTTGCACACATTTTCGGGCATTTTACCTTGGCAATCGCATCTTGGCTCGGCTTGCTGCGCGACCCGGCACTTCGTCCGGTGCCTTCAAGGGACCAGAGGCACGGTTGTTTCCAGCCCCGCGCTGTTGCGGGGCGAAACTGACGGAGTGACGGATATGGCGACGGGTACGGTCAAGTGGTTCAACACCACGAAGGGTTATGGGTTCATCATGCCGCAGGACGGTGGCAAGGACGTTTTCGTCCACATCACCGCCGTGCAGGCGGCTGGTCTGCGGGGGCTGAATGAGGGGCAGAAGGTGTCCTACGACACCGCCATGGAGCGCGGCAAGGCGGCCGCGACCAACCTCAAGCTGATCTGATCGCAGCGCACAACGAACGCCGACAGACGCCGCCGGAGCGATCCGGCGGCGTTTTTGTTTGTTGCCGGCGGCCGGAACGCCAGACCGGCGCCGTCACGCCGGCTTTTCGTGCAGCAGCGGCAGCAGCATCTTGAGGTCGCGATCCGCGGCGCAGGCAAGATGGCTGCCGGGAAAGCCTTCGCCGTCGAGCGGCAGAAGCACCAGGCCGAGCTCGCCATAGACCGGCGCCAGGCTGCTGCCGGCATGCAGCACCGCGAGATCGCGGCCCTCCTCCACGGCGAGGTCGCGCAGCCGGCGTAGCGCCGACGCGCGGTCCTCCTCCGCACCGCTGGGATCGCCGAGACCAACCAGCACGCGATCGCGGCGGCGGAACGCCACGGCGGCACGCCGCCCCTCGCTCCAGACAATGCCGTCGGCCCCGCGCGGCGCCTCGCCGCCGAGCGCCGCGAAGCGCGTCGCGGTGGTGCTGTTCCAGGGATCGTGCGCGACGCGCGCGGGGCGTACCAGGCGCCACAGGGCGATCAGCGCGATGACAGTGGCAAGCGCCACCGAGGCGCGCACGCCGTGCGGAATGTCGTCGGAGGCGACGATGCCCCAGAAGCTGCCATTGCCAGGCCCGATGCCGGCATGGGCAAAGGCGCGGACCCGCTGCGCAACGGAGGCGAGCACGCCGATCCCCACCGCGAGCGTCACCAGCGACAGGGCCGTGGGTGCATCGATTGGGCCCGCGAGCAGGCGGGAACGGCGCACGAAGAGGGGCGCGAACGGTGCGACGACGCCGGCCGTCGCCGCGAGCCAGAGCACGATCCAGGCGGGCTGGCCCTGCGCCCAGGTCAGGGCAGCCGCGGCGAGCAGGACCAGAATCGCCGCGCGCCAAGCGAGCCGGACCCGATGGTTGAGCGCGAGCGCGATGACGAGCAGCGCAGCACCGAGCAGGCTGGGGGCGAATTGGCTGGCTCCGAACAGCAGCGAGGCGATGTCGAAGCCTGGTCGGACGATCGCCAGGCTGCGTTCCAGCGCGCCGAGCGAAAGCAGCAGGCCGGCGGCCAGCGCCACGAGTCCCGCGATCAGGCCCACCGCCATGTCGGGTTGCATCCAGCCCCCCCCGGCCGCGGCCGCCGGACGGCCGGCGAGGGCGCGGCTGCGCACCAGCGCTTCGTGGCCGGCAAACATCGCGCCGGCGAGGAACAGCGGAACCACGTAGTAGTAGAGGCGGAAGATGAGCAGTCCGCCGAGCACCGAGGGGGCCTTCAGCCACGGGGCAAGGCCGAGCAGCATCCCGGTGTCGAAGACGCCGAGCCCGCCCGGAACATTGGCGATCAGCCCGGCGGAATAGGCCGCGAGGTAGACGCCGAGGAAACGCAGGTAGGTGAGCCCCGGCGCGGCGGGCAGCAGCACGTAGAAGATCAGGGCGGTGAAGGCCACGTCGACGGTCGCGAGCAGGATCTGGGCAAGCGCCATGCGCAGGCCCGGCAGCTCGATGTCGTTGCCGAAGATTCGCACCCGGCCCAGGGTGCGCGCGAGGGTTGCGTAGGCGATCACCACGGCGAACAGCGCGAGGCCGATGCCGCGCAGCGCCCAGGCGGGCAGGTTGGCGCCGATGAGCGGCACCGTCGATGGTTCGCCGACCAGCACGATGCCCGCAAGGACCAGGGCGCCGAGTCCGAAGGTGAGGCCGCAGAAAGCGGTCACCTTGCCGATCTGCACCGGCGTCAGCCCCCACAGCGCGTAGAGGCGCAGCCGCACCGCCGCCCCGGACAGGGCCGGCACGCCGAGGCTGTGCGCCAGCGCATAGGCGCAGAAACTGGCGAAGGCGACGCGCAGCGTGGAGACCTTGCGGCCGGCATAGATGGTCGCCAGCCGGTCGTAGAAGGTGAGCAATGCATAGGAGACGACGGTGAGCCCGGCCGCCAGCAGCACCGTGCGCCGTGGAATGGCGGCCAGCGCATTGTGGATGTCGCCGGGATGCAGGTGGCGCAGCTCGTGACGGACGCCGAAGAAGGCGGCGACCAGCAGGCCGAGCCCGACCAGGGTCGGCGCCAGACGCAGCAATCGCTTGCCGATCCTGTGCCTGCCGTCGGACGAGGTCATCGCGAACCGGCGATCAGGCTTCGTCGTCGGGGCGGTCGAGCGCGGTCTCGATGAGCGCCACGGTCTCCGCGACGCCATAGAGGGCGACAAACGGGCCGAAACGCGGCCCCTCCGGCTGGCCCAGCAGGACCTGGTAGAGGCAGGCGAACCAGTCGCGCAGGTTGGCGAAGGGGTGCCGCTTGCCGACCTCGTAGAGCAGGTTCTGGATCGCATCGCCCGGTTCGGAGGCGGGCAGGTCGGCCAGCGTGCGGGCGAGGTCGGTCAGTGCCGATCGCTCGATCTCGTTGGCAGCGCGGAACGTCTTCGCCGGCCGGATACGGTCGCGGTAATAGGCCACGGCGTGTTCGACGAGCCGGGCGAGGAAGGGCATGTCCGCCGGGCTTGCGCCGGGGACGTAGCGGCGGATGAAGCCCCAGAGGATGTCCGGCGACTCCGCGTTCACCACGCTCGCGAGGTTGAGCAGCATGCCGAACGGGATCGGGCTCGCGGCGGACGGCGGCACATGCCCGGCATGGATGTGCCAGGCGGGATTGGCGGGGTCGTCCGGCGCTGCCAGCGCCTTCTGCGCGTTGGCGACGTAGTCGTCGGTGGCGCGTGGGATGACGTCGAAGTAGAGGCGTTTGGCGCGCTGCGGCGCGCCGTACATGAACTGCGCCAGGCTCTCGGGCGGCGCGTAGCGCAGCCATTCCTCGACCGACAGGCCGTTGCCCCTGCTCTTGCTGATCTTCTGGCCGTTCTCGTCGAGGAACAGCTCGTAGGTGAAGCCGACCGGCGACTCGGCATCAAGGGCGCGGCAGATCCGGCTCGAGAGCTTGAC
>JAJXSZ010000100.1 GCA_021784255.1 Pseudomonadota bacterium
CGCCAGCAGCTCGAACACCACGGGGCGGTACTTGATCTTCGCCCGCAGCCGGGCGATGCCGGTGGCGAGGATGCGCCGGTGGTCGCCCACCATGGCCAGCCCGGGCAGCCTGCCGGCGCTGGCGCGGTGACGGGATTCCGCCATCAGCCCCGCCTCCCACAGCAGCTCGTAGCGTTGCAGCACCAGCTCCTCGTGCCAGGGCATGCCGTCGCGCCCGAACACCAGCGCCACGCGCCGGCGCCGCGCCGGGGTGTCCTGCTCCGCCGCCCAGGCGTCGAGCAGCGGCGCGATGATCTCCTCCATCAGCGCCACGCCGCCGTCGCGCCGGTCCTCCCATGGGAAATACTCATACCAGCCGCGCCATTCCGGCTCGTCCGCGCCCGCCGGCGGGCCCTCGCGCGTCAGCGCCAGGTAGGAGATCGAGACCACGTGCGCCGCCGCGGCGGCGCCGGCGATGCGGGCGGCATCGGCGAAGGTGTAGAGCTGCTCGACATAGCCGAGCGGGTGGTGCGTCTGCGATTCCACCCAGGCCCGCAACCCCGCCTGCAGGGAATGGTGGCGCAGCTGGAATGGCCCCGAGGGCAGGCTGCCGCCGCCCTTGATCGCCAGCACGCGCGGCTCGCCGTCGGTGACGGCCACCAGCACCGCGATCAGGTCCGTCGCCCCCGCCTGGCGCAGGCTGTCGCCGCCCGCCGCCGGGCCGCCGCCGCGCCGCCCACCTGCCTTGCGTCCTTCGCTGCGCGCCACGTCTTCCCCTTCGCCGCAACCGGCCCCTATCCTCGCGGCATGTGCAGCGAATTCAACCTTGCCCTCACTGGTGACGCCATCCTCCAGCGCCGCCTGCTCTCGACCGCGGACCCGGTGCTGGTGCCGCTGTTCGACCGTATCCGCGCCGCCGACCTCGCGTTCACCAATCTCGAGGTGCTGGCCAACGACTATCGCGGCGAGCCGGCGCTGGAATCCGGCGGCTCGCATTTCGGCGCGCCCGCCTGGGTGCTCGACGACCTGCGCGCCGCCGGCTTCGGGCTGTTCGCGGCGGCGACCAACCATGCGCTCGACTACGGCACCACCGGGCTGCTGCTCACCCTCGAGGCACTGGAGGCGCGCGGAATCGCGTTCGCCGGCATCGGCCGCAACCTCGAGGATGCGCGCCGTCCGGCCTATGTCACCCACCCGAAGGCGACGGTCGCGCTGATCGCCTGTGCGGCGACCTTCGCGCGCGGGCAGGAAGCCTCGGAGCAGCGGCCGGACATGCCCGGCCGGCCCGGCCTCGCGCCGCTGCGCCACGAGACAGTTTACGACGTGAGCGCCGAACAGATGGCGCAGCTGCGCGCCATCGCCGAGGCGACGGGGCTGGAGGGACGGCGCCAGCAGATGTTGGCGCTCGGCTTCCAGCGCCCACCCCAGGACGCCGACATCTTCCCCTTCGGCGCGATGAATTTCCGCGCCGCCGCGGCCCCCGCCATCCGCACCACCACGCGTGCCGGGGACGTGGAGGGGCTGGCACGCTGGGTGCGCGAGGGGGCGGCGCTCGCCGACATCGTCATCGTCAGCCTGCATGCGCACGAGCAGGGCGAGACCAAGGAGGACCCCGCGGAGTTCATTCCGCCTTTCGCGCGCCGGATGATTGACGAGGGGGCGAGCCTTGTCGTCGGCCACGGCCCGCATCTGCTGCGTGGCATGGAGCTCTATCGCGGCCGGCCGATCTTCTACAGCCTCGGCAATTTCATCGGCCAGAACGAGCTGGTGCCGCGGCTGCCCGCGGACAGCTACGAGCGTTTCGCCGCCGAGCCGGCGATGACGCCCGGGCAGGTCTACCGGCTGCGCACCGACGGCGACCGGCGCGGCTTTCCCGCCGACCGCCGCTACTGGGAGACGCTGGTGCCGATGCTCGCCTGGCGCGATGGCGTGGTCAGCGGCATCGACCTGATCCCGGTCGGGCTCGGCCTTGGCGAGCGCGCACACCGGCGGGGCCGGCCGCGGCTGGCGACCGGCGAGGAGGCGGCCGGCATCCTCGATCGTTTCGCCAGGCTGTCGGCACCGTTCGGTACCGCGATCGAGCGGCACGGCGATAGCGCGCGCGTGCGCCTCGGATGAGGCGGATCGAACGCGCGGGCAGGCGGCTCGCCTACGCGCTCGATGCCGGCCGGGCACCAACCATCGTCTTTCTGCCCGGCCTGCGCTCCGACATGCGTGGCGCCAAGGCGCTGGCGCTGCGCGAGGCGGCAGCGGCGTGGGGGGTGGCGATGCTGCGGCTCGACTATGCCGGCCATGGCGCCTCGGATGGTCGTTTCGAGGACGGATGCATCGGCGACTGGGCGGCGGACGCGCTCGCCGTCATCGAGGCCACGACCGCGGGCCGGCTGATCCTGGTCGGCTCGTCGATGGGCGGCTGGATCGGGCTGCTGCTGGCGCGGCGGCTTTCGCATCGCCTCGCGGGTTTCGTCGGCATCGCCGCGGCGCCGGACTTCACCGAGACGATGATCCGCCCCGCGCTGACCGCGGCGCAACGACAGGCGCTCGAGCGCGACGGTCGTTTCGAGGTGCCCAATGCCTATGGCGACAAGCTGCCGATCACCAGGCGGCTGATCGACGATGGGGCGCGGAACCTGGTGCTCGGAACGTCCATTCCGCTCGCCTGTCCGGTCCGGCTGCTGCAGGGCCAGCAGGACACCGACGTGCCGTGGCAGACCGCGCTCACGCTCGCCGAGCGGATCGAGAGCCCGGACGTGCAGGTGGTGCTGATCAAGGACGGCGACCATCGCCTGTCGCGCGAGGCGGATCTGGCGCTGCTGACAGGAACCCTGGCGGCGATCCTGCCGGCCACGTAGCGCCGTGCCCCGCCGGGCCCTGGTGGGCAAGGGGACCGGAGCGTCTTTCGCGGAGCTGGTCGCCCGATCCCTGGAGCGCGCCTATCGCTGGAACGCCGGCCCCGCCTGACCCATGACCGCCGTCTCGCCCGGCCGGCCGGCCTGCTCCGGCGCGATTGCCGCCAGGCCGTCGCGGTAGGTCGGGTAGCGCCACCCGATCCGCAGCACCGCCTTGGTCGCGGCGGCGGAGATGCGCCGGCGTTCGCGCCAGAAGCTGAGCGCCAGCGGCGACATCGCGCGTGCGGCCTCGGCGAAGGACAGCAGCGGCGGTGGCGCGATGGCGAGCAGCCGCGCGGCTTCCTCGGTCACCGCGCGCGGCTCGGCGGGCTCGTCGTCGGCAAGGTGCAGCACCCGGACCCCGGCCGGCGGATGCGCGAGGGCGGCGAGGACGGCGCGCGCGATGTCGTCGCGGTGGATGCGGCTGAAGACATGGCCAGGCTTGTCGATGCGCCGCCCGCGCCCGGCGCGCAGCTCGTCGAGCGCCGAGCGGCCGGGGCCGTAGATGGCGCTGACGCGGCACAGGTCGATCCCTGCCTGCGGTGCCCCCTCCGGCGGCGCCAGCGCCGCCCAGGCGCGCTCCGCCGCGAGGCGCAGCACCGAGCGCGGCTGCATCGGCCGCGGCGCGGTCGCTTCGTCCACCCAGGCGCCGGCGCAGTCGCCATAGACGCCGGTGGTCGAGAGGTAGATGGCGTGGCGCAGCCGTCCGCGCGCGATGGCCGGACCATGGGCGGCGAGCACGGGGTCGGCGCCGCCGTCGGGCGGGGCCGTGGCCACCACCGCCTCGGCACTTGCCGCATCGATACCGGCGAAGGCTGCCATGCCGGGCTGCGGCGTGCGGCTGACCAGCACGGCGTCGTGCCCCGCCGCCAGCGCCGCGGCGTGGATCGCGCGGCCGGTGTAGCCCGCGCCGAAGACGAGCAGCCTCAGAAGTCGAGATCCGCGTAGTGCGCCGGCGGCGTAAAGCCCGGCACGCGTTCGGCCAGCAGCGGGCGGAACGAGGGGCGGGACTTGATCCGCGCGTACCACTCCCGCGCCGAAGCGTACTTCGCCCAGTCGATCTCGCCCATGAAATCCAGCACCGAGAGATGGGCGGCGGCGGCGAAATCGGCGAGCGAGATGGCCGGCCCGGCGAGCCAGCGCCGCTGCTCCGCCAGCCAGCCGAGATGCTCCATGTGCGCGCGCAGGTTGGCATAGCCCGCGCGCATCGCCGCGGCGTCCGGCTGGCCGACGCCGGAGACGCGCTTGTAGTATTTCTCGCCGTTGAGGTTGCGCGTGACCGCGCCGTCGAAGGTTTCGTCGAACCAGGCGACCAGCCGGCGCACCTCGACGCGCTCGCCGAGCGTGCTGCCGAGCAGCGGCGTGTCGGGATACGCCTCCTCGAGATATTCGAGGATCACGCCGGAGCCGGGGATCGCCAGCCCGTTATCCTCGACCAGCGTCGGCACCGTGCCGGCGGGATTGAGCGCGAGATACTCGTCGCGCCGCTCCCAGACGCGTTCCTGGCGCAGCTCGAACGGCAATCGCTTTTCGGCGAGCACCAGGCGGACTTTGCGACAATAGGGGGACAGCGGCAGGTGGTAGAGGATTCGCATCGCCGCGCTTATGGCATCGCCGCTGCGGCGCCGGAAGCCGTCCCGCCGCGCGCGGCCGCAATCCTGCCACGCGGGCAGGGTCTTGCCTTTGGTCCTGGCGCCTGGGGTGTTTCGCCCCGGGAACTTGCCCCCGGGATCTTGCCCCCCGGATCTTGCTCCCTGGGGCGCGGCCCTCTACCAACCCGGGCTTCCCGGACCGCGCCTGCCGGAACGACGCTGATCCAGACCAACGCCGAGCACGCTTCAGAGGGACGCACGATGGCCAGCCTCGCCGAAAGCCCGCCGCCCGCGACGGTCCAGGCCACCCAGGCGGCAATTCTTGCCCGTCCGGCAACCAACGAGCGGCGCCTGGCCGATGCCATCCGCGCGCTCGCGATCGACGCGGTGGAAGCGGCGAAATCCGGCCATCCCGGCATGCCGATGGGGATGGCCGACGCCGCCACCGCGCTATGGTCGCGCTTCCTCAAATTCGACGCCGCCGACCCCGCCTGGCCGGACCGCGACCGCTTCGTGCTCTCCGCCGGTCACGGCTCGCTGCTGCTCTACGCGCTGCTGCACCTCACCGGCCATGCCGGCATGGAGATCGAGGTGCTCAAGCGCTTCCGCCAGCTCGATTCCGCCGCCGCCGGCCACCCCGAGTTCGGCGGGCATCCGGCGATCGAGACCACCACCGGCCCGCTCGGCCAGGGCATCGCCACCGCGGTCGGCATGGCGCTCGCCGAGCGGATGCTCGCCGCGCGCTTCGGCCGCAGCCTGGTCGACCACCGCACCTGGGCAATCGCCAGCGACGGCGACCTGATGGAGGGGCTCAGCCACGAGGCCATCGGGATCGCCGGGCACCTGCGCCTGTCGCGGCTGGCGGTACTGTGGGACGACAACAGCATCTCGATCGACGGCAGCACCGGGCTCGCGAACTCGGAGGACACGCTGCGCCGCTTCGCCGCCAGCGGCTGGGCGACGCGCCGGGTCGACGGGCACGACGCCGCCGCCGTCGCGGCGGCGCTGTCCTATGCCGTGCGCTCGCGCAAGCCGACGCTGATCGCCTGTCGGACCATCATCGGCTTCGGCGCGCCGACCAAGGCGGGCACGGCGGGCAGCCATGGCGCGCCGCTCGGCGCGGAGGAGGCGGCGGCGGCGAAGCAGGCGCTGGGCTGGAACCACCCGCCCTTCGCGGTGCCGGAGGGCATCGCCGAGGCCTGGCGCCAGCGCGGCATGCGCGGCGCGCCGGCCCGCCGCGCCTGGCTCAAGCGGCTCGCCAACCACCCGCAGCGCGCCGAGTTCGAGCGCGTGATCGCCGGGCGCCTGCCGGAAGCCGCCTACGAGGCGCTGGCGGGGTTGCGCGCCGAGATCGCCGCCAGCGAGCCCAGGCTCGCCTCGCGCCAGGCGAGCCAGAAAGTGCTGGAGGCGCTGGTGCCCGCGGTGCCGGAGCTGGTCGGCGGCTCGGCTGATCTCACCGGCTCCAACCTCACCTTCGTCAAGGGCATGGGCGTGGTGCGGCCGGGCGACTATGCCGGGCGCTACGTGCACTGGGGCGTGCGCGAGCACGGCATGGCCGCGGCGATGAACGGCATGGCGCTGCATGGCGGGCTGATCCCCTACGGCGGCACGTTCTTCGTCTTCACCGACTATATGCGCCCCGCCCTGCGCCTGGCCGCGCTGATGCGTCGGCGCGCGATTCACGTGCTCACGCACGATTCCATCGGCCTCGGCGAGGACGGGCCGACGCATCAGCCGGTCGAGCACCTCGCCTCGCTGCGCGCGATGCCCAACATGTTCGTCTTCCGCCCCGCCGACGCGATGGAGACGGCGGAATGCTGGGAGCTGGCGCTGCGCCGCGCGGACGGGCCGTCCTGCCTGGTGCTGAGCCGCCAGTCGCTGCCGCCGCTGCGCCGCGATGCCGGCGAAAACCGCTGCGCCCGTGGCGGCTATGTGCTGGCCGAGGCCAGGCATCGCGCCGCGACCATCGTCGCCACCGGCAGCGAGGTCGCGATCGCCATGGCGGCGAGCGCGACGCTGGCCGCGCAGGGGATCGATGCCGCCGTGGTGTCGCTGCCATGCTGGGAGCTGTTCTTCGCCCAGGACCCCTCCTGGCGCGAGAGCGTCCTCGGCACCGCCCCACGCTTCGGCATCGAGGCGGCGAGCAGCTTCGGCTGGGAGCGCGTGCTGGGGCCGGACGGGGTTTTCCTCGGCCTCGACCGGTTCGGCGCCTCGGCGCCGTTCGACGAACTCTACCGCCATTTCGGCCTCACCGCGGAGGCGCTCGCCGCCGCCGTGCAGCGCCGGCTCGGGGCCTGACGCCGCGCGCGCCGGGGCAGCCAGGGTTGACGAGAGAACACGCACGAGATCGGAACGAAATCGCTAAAATCGGCACGTGCCCCGGCCTCCCGCGCCGGCCGCGCGTGCCATCAACGAAGCTGAGGAAATCCACGCCATGACCATCAAGATCGCCATCAATGGCTTCGGCCGCATCGGCCGCCTTGTCCTGCGTGCCATCATCGAGAGCGGGCGCACCGATGTCGTGCCGGTCGCCATCAACGATCTCGGCTCCGTCGAGGCCAACGCCCACCTGCTGCGCTACGACAGCGTGCATGGCCGCCTGCCTGCCGAGGTCGAGGTCCAGGGCAACAGCCTTCTCATCCGCCAGGGCGGGCGCAGCTGGGGCCCGATCGCGGTCAGCGCCGAGCGCGATCCCGCCCGCGTGCCGTTCGCCGGCGTCGACGTCGCGCTGGAATGCACCGGGCTGTTCACCAAGAAGGAGCAGGCCGCACAGCTCATCGCCGCCGGCGCGCGCAAGGTGCTGGTCTCCGCCCCCGCCGACGGGGTGGACGCGACCATCGTCTACGGCGTCAACCACGACGTGCTGACGCCGGCGATGACCGTTGTCTCCAACGCCTCCTGCACCACCAACTGCCTCGCCCCGGTCGCCCAGGTGCTGCACGACAATTTCGGCATCGCGCGCGGCTACATGGTGACGATCCATTCCTACACCGGCGACCAGCGCACCGTGGACACGCTGCACAAGGACCTGCACCGCGCCCGCGCCGCCGCCGTCTCGATGATCCCGACCTCGACCGGGGCGGCGCGCGCCGTCGGCCTCGTCCTGCCGGCGCTGAAGGGCAAGCTCGACGGCACCGCGATCCGCGTGCCGACGCCGAACGTTTCGCTGGTTTCGCTCGACGCGGTGCTGGAGAAGCCGGCCACCAAGGCGGCAATCAACGAGGCGATGCAGGCGGCCGCGACGGGCCGGCTCAAGGGCATCCTCGGCTACAACACGGCGCCGCTGGTCTCGGCCGACTTCAACCACGTGCCGGAGAGCAGCACCTTCGATGCGACGCAGACCGCGGTGATCGAGGGCACGCTGGCGCGCGTGCTCACCTGGTACGACAACGAATGGGGCTTCTCCAACCGCATGAGCGACACCGCGGCGCTACTCGGGAAGCTCTGATGGCCCTGCATACGCTGGACGGCGCCGCCGTGGCCGGGCGGCGCGTGCTGCTGCGCGCCGACCTCAACGTGCCGATGAAGGACGGCGTCATCACCGACCCGACGCGGCTGGAGGCGGTGCTGCCGACCATCCGCGAGCTGGCGGGGAAGGGGGCGCGCGTCATCGTCGCCAGCCATTTCGACCGGCCGAAGGGTAAGGCGGTTGCGGCGATGTCGCTCGCCCCGATCGCGGCGGCGATGGGCCGGGCGCTGGGCGCTCCGGTTGCCTTTGCCGCCGATTGCGTCGGCGAGGCCGCGGCGACGGTGGTGGCGGGGCTCGCCCCGGGCGGCGTCGCGGTGCTGGAGAACACGCGCTTTCATTCCGGCGAGGAGCAGAACGACCCCGACTTCGCCCGCGCCCTCGCCGCCAACGCCGATCTCTTCGTCAACGACGCGTTTTCCGCCGCCCATCGTGCGCACGCGAGCACGGAGGGGGTGGCGCATCTGCTGCCGGCCTGCGCCGGGCGGCTGATGCAGGCGGAGATCGAGGCGCTGACCCGCGCGCTCGAGAACCCGGCGCGGCCGGTCGCAGCGGTCGTCGGCGGCGCCAAGGTCTCGACCAAGCTCGAACTGCTCGGCAACCTGCTCGCCAAGGTCGATGCGCTGGTGATCGGCGGCGCCATGGCCAACACCTTCCTCGCCGCCCAGGGCCGCAAGGTCGGCAGGTCGCTGCAGGAGGCGGAACTGCACGCCACCGCGCGCGACATCCTCGCCGCCGCCGCGCGCCGCGGCTGCAAGGTGCTGCTGCCGCTCGATGCCGTCATCGCCAGCGAATTCCGCGCCCATCCGCCGACGCAGGTGGTCGGTATCGACCGCGTGCCGGACCAGGCGATGATCCTCGATGTCGGTCCGGCCAGCATCGCCGCCCTCGAGGCCGAGCTCGCGGGCTGGAAGACCGTGCTGTGGAACGGCCCGCTCGGCGCCTTCGAGACGCCGCCCTTCGATACCGGCACCAACGCCTTCGCCCGGGCGGTCGCCGCCGCACCGGTGCTGAGCGTCGCCGGCGGCGGCGACACCGTCGCGGCGCTGAAACATGCGGGGGTGGAGGCGAAGTTCGGCTACGTCTCGCTCGCCGGCGGCGCCTTTCTCGAATGGCTGGAAGGCAAGACGCTGCCGGGGGTCGCCGCGCTGATGGACTGAGCCGGCGCGAGGTTGCGAGAGTTGACCATCTCCTGCTCGACAGAGGTGGACCGGGCGTGCGACGAGAGGGCAGCGTTTACGAATCGGAAAGCCCGTGCGCCGCAGACTGCCGCTCATGCTCTCGCCGATCTCGCTTGCCGCCTTCTCGACGACGTCGGTCGCGGCGCCGCTGCCGGCGGCCGGTGCCGTGCCCGGCAGCGGCGCAGTCGCGCGGCCGTTCGCGGAACCGGCGCGCCCGGCGCCGTCGCTGCCCGCGGCGACCGGCGCGATCCCGCCGCGCGGTTCGCTGCTCGATCTCAGCGTCTGAAGCTGGCGCCTATTCCGGCTCCTCGGCCAGCAGGGCCGAGGGGAGGGATTTGTTGGTCCGGGCCCCCAATTCCTTGAGC
>JAJXSZ010000101.1 GCA_021784255.1 Pseudomonadota bacterium
CAGCGCGCGCGCTGCGCGGCGTGCGCCGCGGCGACGCGCGCAGCGACCACCGCGGTTGTCTCGCCCGCCGGGGCACGCGCGAGCTCCGCCGGCGGCACGGGATCGACGTCGATCGCCAGGTCGATACGATCGAGCAACGGGCCGCTGATCCGCCCCTGGTATTCCTCGCCGCAGCGCGGCGCCTTGCTGCAGGCGCGTGCCGCGTCGCCGAGATAGCCGCAGCGGCACGGGTTCATCGCCGCGACGAGCTGGAACCGGGCGGGGTAGGTGACATGGGCGGCGGCGCGCGCGACCGTGGTGCGCCCGGTCTCGAGCGGCTGGCGCAGCGCCTCGAGGGCGGCGCGGGGAAACTCCGGCAGCTCGTCGAGGAACAGCACGCCGCGATGGGCGAGCGAGATTTCGCCGGGCCGCGCGCGGGCGCCGCCGCCGACCAGGGCGGGCTGGCTGGCGCCGTGATGGGGCTCGCGATAGGGCGGGCGGACGACGAGGCGGCCCTCCTCCAGCATGCCGGCGAGGGAATGGATCATGCTCACCTCAAGCGCCTCCTGCGCCGTGAGGTCGGGCAACAGCCCGGGCAGGCGCGAGGCGAGCATGGACTTGCCGGCGCCGGGCGGACCGACGAGCAGCAGGTTGTGCCGCCCCGCCGCCGCGATCTCGAGCGCGCGGCGCGCGGATTCGAGGCCGCGGATCTCGGCCATGTCGCGCACGGCCTCGGCCGCCGCGGCTTCGCTCGGAGCCGGCGGTTCGAGCACCTGCAGGCCGCGGAAATGATTCACCAGCGCCAGGAGATCGGGGGCGGCCAGTACCTCGATGCGTCCCGCCCAGGCCGCCTCCGCGCCCTGGCGGGCGGGGCAGACGAGGCCGAGCTCGCGCGCCGAGGCGGCGATCGCCGCCGGCAGCACGCCGGCCACCGGATTGATCGCCCCGTCGAGCGAGAGCTCGCCGAGCGCGGCGAACTCCGCCACCGCCTCGGCCGGAATAACCGCCATCGCCGCCAGCACCGCGAGCGCGATCGGCAGGTCGAAATGGCTGCCTTCCTTCACCAGGTCGGCCGGCGCGAGGTTGATCAGCACGCGCTTGGGCGGCAGGGCCAGGCCCATCGCGATCAGCGCCGCGCGCACCCGCTCGCGCGCTTCCGTCACCGCCTTGTCGGCGAGTCCGACGATGAGAAAGGCGGGCAGGCCCGGCGCGATCTGCACCTGGATCTCCACCGGAACCGCGTCGATGCCGGCGAAGGCGAAGCTCTGTACACGCGCGACGGTCATCCGAGCCCGCCGAGAAACCGTTGCAAAATCGTTCCGATAGTCGCGGTGTCGTAGCCGCCTTCCTGGACCAGGGCGGCCGGCACTCCGAGCGCGCGGATGCGCTCGCCCGCGCGCGCGAAGCCCGCCGCCGTCACGGCGAGGAAGCCGAGCGGTTCGGTCTCGCTCGCATCGAAGCCGAGGCTGACCACCAGCGCCTCGGGGCGGAAGGTGCGGATCGCCGCGAGCGCGGTCTCGATCGCGCCGAGCCAGGCGGCGTCGCCGCTGCCGCGCGCGAGCGGCAGGTTGAGGTTGGCGCCCGCGCCGGCGTCCGCGCCGCGCTCGTGGTCGCGGCCGACGTACCAGGGGTAATAGAAATCCGGGTCGCCATGGACCGAGGCGAAGAAAACGTCGCCGCGCTCCCAGAAGATTCCCTGCGTGCCGTTGCCGTGATGGGCGTCGATGTCGAGCACCGCGACGCGCGCGGCGCCGTTGCCGCGCAGGTGCTGGGCGGCCAGTGCGGCGTTGTTGAGGTAGCAGTGCCCGCCGGCGCGCGCGGCGTAAGCGTGGTGGCCGGGCGGCCGGCAGAGCGCGTAGGCATGCCGCCCCGCCGCCACCTCGTCGGCCGCGGCGAGGGCACAGCCGGCGGCGGCGAGCGCGGCCTCCCACGTGCCCTCGCCGATCGGGCAGGCGGTGTCGGCGGTGAACCAGCCGGCGCGCGCGACGATGCCGGTACCGGGGCGCCCGCCCTGGGCCAGCATCTCCGCCGCGGGGTGGATGTTGGCGACGATCTCGGGGCCGGGCTGCGGCTGCTCGGACCAGGCGCGATGGCCGTCGCAGAGGAACTCCAGGTAGGCGTGCGCGTGCACCTCGGCGAGGGCGGCGACGCTCGCGGGCGGCGGGGTCGCGACGTCGAGCCCGGCGGCGCGGCCGGCTTCGAGCAGGACTTCGGCGCGGGCAGGGATCTCGTAGTTCGGCCGCACCGTGCCGCGCTGGAGGAAGAAACGGGGCGCGTGGCGCGCATGGGCGGGAGAATGGAAGAGTTTCACACCGGCAACGGTAGGCACGAGGGCGGCTCGCTGTCCACCGCCGCTTGCCCCGCTCCCGCCACGGCGCCAGACTGTGCGGCTCGGATCGAGTTCGACCGAGGTGGCTTTGGACGGGGACACGGGAAAGATGCGGCTGGCGCTGGGCGGATTCCTGCACGAAAGTCATTCCTTCGCGCCGCTGCCGACGCGCTACGAGGACTTCCTGCATCCCGGCGGCTTCCCGCCGCTCGCCCAGGGCGACGCGCTGTTCGCGGCGGTGCGGGCGGCCTCGGTGCCGATCGCCGGCGCGCTCGCGGTCGCGCAGGCGGCGGGGGCGACCTGCGTGCCGCTCGCCTGGGGCTTCGCCAATCCCGCCGGGCCGGTAGAGGACGAGGCGTTCGAGCGTATCGCGGCGATGCTCGGCGCGCGGCTGTCCGAGGCGCTGGACCAGGGGCCGCTCGACGGCATCTATCTCGACCTGCACGGCGCTGCCGTCGCCGCGAGCTTTCCGGACGCGGAAGGAGAGCTGCTGCGCCGCGTGCGCGCCATCGCCGGCGACATCCCGCTCACCATCAGCCTCGATCCGCACTGCAACCTGACGCAAGCGATGGTCGAGCGCGTCGATGCGCTGGTGCCGTTTCGCACCTATCCGCACGTGGACATGCGCGAGGCGGGGGCGCAGGCGATGCATCTGTTGCTGCAGCGCATCGAGCGTGGCCGGCCCTGGGCGCGCGCGTTCCGCCAGAGCGATTACTGGATTCCGCTCACCAGCCAGTGCACGCTCGTCGCACCGATGGCGCCGGTGATGGCGACGCGCGCGGCGCTCGCAGCACGGCCCGGCCTTGCGGAACTGGCCTTCTGTTTTGGCTTCCCCTACGCCGATTTCGCCGATTGCGGCACCGCGCTCGCGGCCTACGCCGAGACCCGCGAGCAGGCCGACGCCGTCGCCGACGCGCTGCTCGCGGAACTCGTGGCGCGCGAGGCGAGCTTCGCCTCCGAGGTGCTGCCGGCCGCGGAAGCGGTGCGCCAGGCGATCGACCTCGCGCGCACGGCGACAAAGCCGGTGGTGATCGCCGACACCCAGGACAACCCCGGTGGCGGCGGCCACGGCGACACCACCGGCCTGCTCGCGGAACTGGTCCGCCAGAACGCCGAGGGCGCGGTGATGGTGCTGATCAACGACGCCGCGAGTGCCGCGGCCTGCCACGAGGCTGGCGTCGGCGCGGCGCTGCGGCTCGATCTCGGCGGCAAGTCGGACGGCGCGCCGCTCGCGGTCGATGCGGTGGTGGAACGTCTCGGCGATGGGCGCTTCACTCTGACCGGGCCGATGGGTAAGGGCAATCCCGGCAATCTCGGTCCCTGCGCGCTGATCCGCGTCGCGCCGGGCGTGCGCGTCGTCGTGGTCAGTCGCAAGATGCAGGCGCTCGACCAGGCGATTCCGCGCCATCTCGGTATCGAACCGAGCGCATGCCGGATTCTCGCGCTGAAGTCATCGGTGCATTTCCGTGCCGATTTCCAGCCGATCGCCGAACGCGTTCTGGTCGCCGCGGCGCCGGGGCCGGTCGCGGCCGATTCCTCGGTGTTCGCGTTCAGGCACCTGCGGCCAGGCCTGCGCCTGCGGCCGATGGCCAATGCCCGTTTTGCCAGTGGCGGGAGCTGAGCCGGTAGAGGATGTGCGGGCGCATCGGGTGGCCCGGCGGCAGGCGCGGGTGCTCGAAATCGTCGCCCGGGTCGCGCCGCATGCCGAGGCGCTGCATCAGCCGCCAGGAGCGCTCGTTCGCCGGGCGGGTGAAGGCGACGATCTCCGCCAGGCCGCGGGCAAAACCGAAATCGAGGCTGGCGCGGGCTGCTTCCGCGGCATAGCCCTGACCCCAGGCATCGCGCGCCAGGCGCCAGCCGATTTCGACCGCCGGCGCACAGGGCATCGGCGGCGCGACCGAGTAGAGCCCGACCGCGCCCGCGAGCCTCGCCACGCCGGGAATCTCCACCGCCCAGAAGCAGAATTCGTGTTCGCGCTGGTGCGCCTGCTGGCGTTCGATCCAGGCCGCGCAGCCGGCGCGGTTGAGCGGCAGGAGGTGGCGCATCACCAGCGGATCGGCGCTCATCGCCACGAATGGATCGAGGTCCGCCTCGCACCACGGCCGCAGGATCAGACGCGCGGTCGTCAGCATCGCGCGAGTTCGGCCTCGACGTCTGGCGTGCGCGGGATCGGCGCCACCGCGCCATAGCCGCGCACCTTCAGCCCGGCGGCCACGCTGGCATAACGCGCGGCCGGGGCGGGCGCGTCGCCGGCGAGCAGGCGCGCGAGGAAGGCGCCGGCAAAGGCGTCGCCGGCGCCGGTCGCGTCCACCACGGCGCCCTGCAGGGCGGGCAGGCGCAGGCGGCGCTCGCCGTCGGCGAGCAGCGCACCCTCGGCGCCCAGGGTCACGACGACGATGGCCGGGCCGAGGCGCTGGTAGAAATCGGCGGCGGCATCGGCGTCGGCGGTGCCGGCGAGGGCGGTCGCGTCCTCGAGGCTCACGAGCAGGATATCGGCCTGCCGCGCGGCGGCATGGATCAGCGCCGCGGCGCGGGCGCGCGGCCACAGGCGCGGGCGGTAATTCGTTCCGAACGCGACGCGCACCTGATTGTGCCGCGCGACCGCGATCGCGTGCAGCACCGCGTCCGCCGCGCTGTCCGATATCCCCTGGCTGATCCCCGAGGCATAGAACATGCGTGCGCGCGCGATCATCGCCTCCGGCACGTCGGCCGGCGCGTAGGCGCTGGCGGCGGAGCCGGTGCGGTAGAAGTGGAACTGATGCCCACCGGCGCCGTGCGTGACCAGGTAGAGCGCGGTCGGGCGCGCCGCGTCGAGCTTCACCGCGCCGAGGTCCACCCCCTCCGCGCGCCACAGGGCGAGGAAGCGCTCGCCGGCGTCGTCGTGCCCGATCGCGGTGGCGTAGGCGACGCTGGCGCCCTGACGCGCGGCGGCGATGGCGGCGTTTGATGTATCGCCGCCGAAACCTTCCAGGTAGAGGCGCCGGCCCGCGCCGTCGGGCGGCTGCGCGTTCAGCTCCAGCATCGGCTCGCCCATGCAGACGAGCTCGGGGTGCGGGTCGGCGCTCATGCCATGACGGCGCGAGCGGCGGCGGTGATCGCGGCCTGGTCGCCGGCGGCCGCCGCCTTCTCGTCGACGAGCGCGCCGCCGATGCCGACGAAGGCGGCGCCCGCGGCGAGATAGTCCGCGACCTGGCCCGGCGCGATGCCGCCGGTGGGGCAGAACGCGACGTCGGGGAACACCGAGGCGAGCGCCCTGATATGCGCCGGCCCGCCGGCGGAGGAGGCGGGGAAGATCTTCACCACGTCGGCCCCGGCCGCCAGCGCCGCGCGCACCTCGGTGGGGGTGAGCGCGCCCAGCATCAGTGCCGCCCCGGCCTCGCGGCATGGGGCGGCAAGCGCGGCATCGACCCAGGGGGCGACGATGAAGCGCGCCCCGGCGGCGAGGCAGGCGCGCGCGGCCGCGGCGTCCGGTACGGTGCCGGCGCCGACCAGCAGCGCCGGGTCGCGCGCGAGTTGCGCGATGAGGTCCACCGCGCCCGGCACCGTCATGGTGATCTCGAACACGCCGAGCCCGGTCGCGCGCAGCCAGCCCACGGCGCGCGCGGCGTTGGCGGTGCTGCGCATGCGCACCACCGGCACCACGCGGGCGGCGCGTAGCCGCGTCAGCATTGCTTTATCGTCCATCATCATCTCCCTAGAGCGTGATGCGCGCGCCGAGCAGGCGCAGCGTCAGCACCGTCGAAAGGATCAGTACCACCACGAGGGTCAGCACGTAGCGCAGCCAGAGATAGCCGCGCGGCAGCCAGCCGCGGATGTAGAAGCTGCGCTCGACGGCGGCGACGCCGAGATAGGCGGCGATCAGCAGTCCGATGGCGCCGGCCGGCACCGCCGTGATGTCCAGCCAAACCGCCACCCAGCCGGCGAGCGCCGGCAGCACGCCGAAGCCCGCGCGCAGCCAGGGCCGCTGCGGCTGTTCCGCCGCCAGCACCAAGCCCCAGTGCACCGCGCCGAGGAAGGACAGCACCACCGCGCCGTACGCCACCAGCCAGGTGGTCAGGTGCGTGGCGGCCGGGCCCGTGCGCGACAGGGCGGCGAAGGCGAGGGCGGCGAACGCCAGGGCGCCGGCCGCGCCGAGTACGATGGTGGCGGAGGGCAGGCGGCTGTTCATGAGTGCATCTCCGTGTTGCTCCTGAGCCCCCGGCGCGTGCCGGGCGTCGCGCCCCACCATCGCGCAGCAGCGCCGGGACCGCTATCCTGTCTGCCTTTCCTACGGGACGCGGCGGTTGCCGGAAGGGGCGTTATGCGGGCAGTCTCTGATATTCTCATCGTCGCGTTGCTGATCGGGGTCAACGCCCTGTTCGCGATGAGCGAAATTGCGCTGGTCTCGGCGAACCGGACCCGGCTCGCGGCACTGGAGTCGCGCGGGGTGGCCGGGGCGGCCGGAGCGCGGCTGCTTGCCGAACGGCCCGAGCGCTTCATTCCGGTGCTGCAGGCCGGGGTGACGCTGGTCGGGGTGCTGCTCGGCGTGTTCGGCGGTGATCCGCTCGCGCATGCGCTCGAGCCGTTCCTGGCGCGGCTCGGCAGCACGGCACCCTTCGCCGGCAGCCTTGCCCTGATTCTTTCCGTGCTGGTGGTGATGCTGCTGACGCTGCTGTTCGGCGAGCTGGTGCCCAAGCAGCTCACGCTGCGCGCGCCGGAGCGCTTCGCCATGCTGTTCGCCCGCCCGGTGCGGGCGCTGACCGCGATTGGCTGGCCGCTGGTCTGGGTGCTTTCGGCCGCCTCCCACCTGGTGCTGCGCAGCCTCGGCGCGGGCGAGGGGACGGCCGAGGACGTGACCGAAGAGGAACTGAAGGTGCTGCTCGCCGAGGGCGAGCGCAGCGGCGTGATCGAGACCGAGGAGCGCGACATGATCGAGCGCGTCCTGCGCCTCGCCGACAAGCCCGCGCGCGCGATCATGACGCCGCGCACCGAGCTGGTGTGGATCGACCGCACCGACAGCGAGGCGGAGATCCTGCGCACCATCGCCTCCTCGCCGCAGTCGCGCTTCGTGGTCTGCGAGGGGCGGGTGGACAACGTCGTCGGCGTGGTGCGGGCGAAGGACGTGCTGGCGCAGAAGGTCGGCGGGGCGGCGGTCGATCTCGGCGCGGTGCTGGCGCGGCCGATCGTCATTCCGGACACGATCACCGCGCTCGAGGCGCTGGAGCGGTTCCGCGGCGACGATCTCGGGCTCGCGCTTGTGCTCGACGAATATGGCAGCTTCGAGGGCGTGGTGACGGCGACCGACGTGCTCGACGCCATCGTCGGCGACCCCGAGGACGCGGCGCCGGCGGCGGACACGCCCGAGGGCGAGGAGGCGCGCGAGCTGCTGCTCGACGGGCTGATGCCGGTGGACGAGGCCAAGGCGCGGCTCGCCCTGCCGGCGCTGCCCGCCGAGGGCCAGTATCACACGCTCGGCGGCCTGCTGCTCGCCCTGCTGCGCCGGGTGCCGCGGGTCGGCGACCGCATCGTCTTCGGCGGCTGGCAGTTCGAGGTGGTGGCGATGGACGGGCGGCGCGTCGAGCGCGTGCGCGCCATCCGCGAGGAGGAGGCGCAGCTGCCGGCCGGCGCCCGGCCGGGCGGCTGAGCGGCAGTCAGTCCGGCGCTGCCTGACGGCGCGCGAGGGGCGGGGCGAATTGCGGCTCGGTGTCCCAGGGGAACAGGATCCAGGTGTCCTGGCTCACCTCGGTGATGAAGGTATCGACCAGCGGCTTGCCGGCGGGCTTGGCATAGACCGCGGCGAAATGCGCCTTCGGCAGCAGGCCGCGGACGATGCGCGCCGTCGTCCCGGTATCGACCAGGTCGTCGACGATGAGGAAGCCATCGCCGTCGCCGGCCGCGACCGGCGGCTTGGTGACGCGCGGCTCGCCCTTCGCCTCCTCGTCGTAGGTGATGACGGAGACGCTCTCGATCAGCCGGATCTCGAGCTCACGCGCGACGATCGCGGCCGGGATCAGCCCGCCGCGGGTGATCGCGACGATGCCGCGGAACGGGCCGCTGCCCATCAGCCGCCAGGCGAGCGCGCGGGCATCGCGGTGCAACTGGTCCCAGGTGACCGCGTAATAACGCTCCGCCATCAGAACATCCGCGCGCCGGGCGGCACGTCCTGGTCCGGGCGCAGCAGCACCACTTCGCCGTCGGGATCGGGCACGCCGAGCGTCAGCACCTCGGAGGCAAACCCGGCGATGCGCCGCGGCGGGAAGTTCACCACCGCCATCACCAGGCGGCCGAGCAGGGTCGCGGGCGTATAGTGGCGGGTGATCTGCGCCGACGACTGGCGGACGCCGATCTCCGGCCCGAAATCAATGCGCAGCCTGATCGAGGGCTTGCGCGCCTCGGGGAAAGGCAGGGCCTCGATGACGCGCCCCACCCTGATGTCGATCCTGTCGAAATCCTCGATCGTCGCCACAGGCTTCTCCCCGCCGGATGACACAGCAATGCCCGCTTGCCGGGCCGTTGCCAATACGGGCGGTGCATGCGAGATCTTTGCGCATCCGAAGGGGGGATGATGCGCGATTTCCACGCTCCGGGCCGTAGCCCTGTTTATGCAACCGAGGGCATGGCCGCGACGTCGATGCCGCTCGCCACCCTGACCGCGCTCGACGTGCTGCGCGCCGGCGGCAACGCGCTCGACGCCGCCATCGCCGCCTGCGCCGTGCTCTGCGTCATCGAGCCGCAATCGACGGGGATCGGCGGCGACTGCTTCTGCCTCTATGCGCCGGCCGCGGGCGGCGTGGTGGCACTGAACGGCTCCGGTCGGGCGCCGGTGGCGGCCAGCCTCGATGTCTTCGAGCGCCAGGGCATCGACCGGATCGATCCGCAGTCGCCGCATGCGGTCACCGTGCCGGGCGCGATCAGCGCCTGGGAGACGCTGCTCGCGGCGCACGGCACCAGGGGGCTCGACGAATTGCTGCGCCCGGCGATCCGCTGCGCCGAGGAGGGGTTCGCGGTGCATCCGCGCGTCGGGCTCGAATGGGCGGACGGCGCGGAGAAGCTGCGCCGCGGCGGCGCCTTGGCGCTGCTGCCCGGCGGGCGCGCGCCGGCGGTCGGCGAGGTGATGCGCCAGCCGGCCCTGGCGGCGACGCTGCGCGCCATCGCCCGGCACGGCGCGCGCGCCTTCTACGAG
>JAJXSZ010000102.1 GCA_021784255.1 Pseudomonadota bacterium
GCGCGTGGTGCCGACGATGAGCGCCACGCGACGTTCGACCGCACCGCGCACCGCGGCGGCGATGAACGCGCCCGTGCCTGCCAGCGCATCGAACACCGGCAGGAATGGCGGACGGACATCGGCGAATGCTGCGATGGACCTCGCGAGCTGTAGCTGCGCGGCGATCAGCGCCGGAACCGGCAGCGTGCGCAGCTCCTTCGGCGTCACGTTCGCGAACTCCGCAAGGCGTACCCCGTATTCCGCTGCGGTCGCCACCGGCAGCGGTGACATCGTCGGCGGCGCGCTCTGCAGGATGGCGCGATGGAAAAGGCCTTTCGCCTCCTCCATTGCGAGCAGACACATGATGGCGTGCGCGCCAGCGGACTGGCCGAGGACGGTGACGCGTCCAGGATCGCCGCCGAACGCGACGATATGCGCGTGCACAAAGCGCAGTGCCGCCAGCATGTCATGGAGTCCGTTATTGGCTTCCGCGACCGGCGGCAGGTGCAGCCAACCAAGCGCGCCGAGCCGGTAGTTGACGCCGACGACGACGCAATCCCCGTCGCGCGCCAGCGTTGCGCCATCGTACCAGTCGAGCGACCCGGCGCCGGAGAGATAGGCACCGCCATGCAGAACGACGATCACCGGCCTGCTGCCCGCGAGCGCCGGGGTTGCGATGGTCAGCGTGAGGCACGCTTCGTCCTGGTTCAGGTCGTAGTCGCCCATCGCGGCGCGCAGGCGGCTCGGTGGCTGCGGCGGGATCGGCGCATGTGTCAGCGCCTCCGCTGGCACCGACGTGACTGGCTCCGGCCGCCCGAAGCGCGGCGCCCTCGCGTAGGGCAGGCCCCGAAACCGGATAACGCCATCGCCAGGGAGGCCGCGCACGTCGCCCAAGGCTGTTTTCGCGACCGTCATCATCGTCCCTCCACCGAACCGAGTTCGACCACATCGTCGAGATGCATGAGCGGGCGTGCACCCCCGGACCAGGTCGGCCAGTCGAGCCCCTCGCAGGCAGGCGAGAGATCGCGCACGAAGCCGATCCAGGAGCGCCGCATCCGCGCCGACAGAGCGGCCATCGAGGCGGCCTCGCCACCACGCAGCATCGGCGCACCCCAGGCCTGGAACGTCCCGAAGACGAAGGGCAGCTCGATACAGTGGCAGGCGCGGAACGGGCTCGCTTGCGGTGCCCAGTCGAAACGATAGGCAAAGAGCTCGCTGCCGGCAGCCGCGAGCGTCGCTGCAAGCTGCCAGGCGGGGCCGAGGAAGGTGCGCTCGCTGGCGAGATCGGCGAGCAGATCCATCGCAGTCCCGGCCGGGCGCCGGGCGCGCCAGGCTGCAGGGTCCGCGCCAAGCTCGGCGAAGCGCGCCGCGACCTGCTCCTCCGGCGGATCGCGCATCGCGGGATCGGCGGCGTAGAAGGCGTGCACCTCCTCGCGCGTGGCCCCTATCAGCACCGGCAAGCCTCGCGCGGCAGCGGCAATTTCGGAGAACAATTCCTGCTGGTGCATCGCCTTCGGCAGCACCGGCATAAAGGGCGGGTTGGTTTCGCCGAACCGGGCCATCTGCTTTGCGAGCGCCGACTGCGCCTGCAGCAGCGCCGAAACCGGTGTCGCGCGCAGACTAGCCGGCGCGTCCGCACCATCAGGGTCGATGTCGAGCAGGCGCATGAACGCGGACGCGGTTGCCGCCGCTTCCACCTCGGTGAGCGGCGGGCGGCCGAAACTGCCGGATTGCACGATCGCGGCGCGGAACAGTGAGCGCGCGTCTGCATCCATAATGAGGCGACCGATGGAGCTAGCGCCGGCGGACTGCCCCGCGACCGTCACACGCGCGGGATCGCCGCCGAACCCCGCGATATGCGCGCGCACAAAACGCAGCGCCGCGATCTGATCGAGCGACCCGGGATTGGGCTCACCCACCGTGGGATGCTGCAGATAGCCGAGCGCACCAAGTCTGTAATTGACGCCGACAACGACAAGGTCGCCCTCGCGCGCGAGCGTCGCGCCCTCATACCAGCCGAGCGACCCGGCGCCACTCTGCCAGGCGCCGCCATGCAGCCAGACCAGCACCGGGCGCGCCTGCGCGTCCGCGGCCGGTGTCCAGATTGTCAGCGTCAGGCAATTCTCATCCATCGAGCGCGTGAAATCGCCCATCGCCATGCGCAGGCGCGAAGGGCCCTGCGGCGCGATCGGTCCGTCCGCCGCGGCAGCGCGTAGGCCGTTCCACGGCCGTACCGGCTCAGGCGCACGGAAACGGCGTTCGCCCGCAGGCGATTCGGCATAGCGCACGCCGCGGAAGACGACGACACCGTTCTCAGCACGGCCCTCGAGGTCGCCGAGTGCCGTCGCGGCGATCATGCGTGTCATCCCTCCAGCCCCAGATAGCGCCGCGCCACCTCCGGCGAGGCATCGAGCGCCGGCCCGTCGCCGCTCCAGACCGTGCGGCCTTTTTCGATCAGGAAATGACGGTCCGCGAGCCGGCGCAGCGCTGCGAGGTTCTTGTCCACGATCAGGATCGACTGCCCCCCCGCCTTGAGCCGTGCGATGCATGCCCAGATCTCGGTCCGGATCAAGGGCGCGAGCCCCTCGGTCGCCTCGTCCAGCACCAGCAGCGTCGGGTTCGTCATCAGCGCACGCCCGATCGCCAGCATCTGCTGCTCGCCGCCCGAGAGCGTGCCGGCCATCTGATTGCCGCGCTCCGCCAGGCGCGGGAACAGCTCGCCGATGCGTTCCACCGTCCATGGCGCGGCGTGGCCGGCGCGATTGGCCGCCGTCGCCACCAGGTTCTCACGCACGGTCAGCGTGGGGAAAACCTGCCGTCCCTCCGGCACCAGCCCGATGCCGAGCCGCGCGACACGTTCCGGCGCGCGTCCCGTGATATCCTGGCCCCGGAACACGATTCGACCACCCCGCGCCGGCAGCAGCCCCATAAGCGTACGGATCGTCGTCGTCTTGCCCATGCCGTTGCGACCCAGCAATGTGACCAGTTCACCCTCACCGACCTCCAGGTCGAGGCCGAACAGCACCTGGCTGTGCCCGTAGGCGGCGACGAGACCCGCGATGCTCAGTATCACGCTTCCTCGCCCAGATAGGCTGCGCGCACCACAGGATCGGCGCGGATCGCCGCGGGGTCGCCGCTCGCGATCACCTGGCCGGAGACGAGCACGCTGACGCGGTCGGCGAGCGCGAACACCGCCTCCATGTCGTGCTCCACGAGCAGCATCGTCAGGCCCCCCCTAAGCCCGAGCAGCGTGCGCGTCATCGCCTGCGATTCGACCGGACCGAGCCCGGCCATCGGCTCGTCAAGCAACAGCAGTCGCGCCCCGGTCGCCAGCGCCATCGCCAGTTCCAGCAGGCGCTGCTCGCCATGGGCGAGATCCTCTGCCATCACGTCCGCGCGCCCCTCGAGCCCGACGCGCGCCAGCATCGCGGCCGCCTCCTCGCGCAGCGCCGTCTCCCGCCGCACGGCGGCAAAGAAGCGAAAGACCTGGCCCGAGCGCACCAGCAGCACCGTCATCACGTTTTCGAGCGTGGTGAAGCGGGGCAGGATCGACGTCACCTGAAAGGAGCGCGTGAGGCCGAGGCGCACGCGCCGTTGCACCGGCAGGCGCGCGATCTCCTGTCCGGCGAAACGGATCGATCCGGCATCGGGACGGATTTCTCCGGCAAGCTGGCCGATCGCCGTGGTCTTGCCCGCGCCGTTGGGGCCGATCAGCGCGTGCACCTCGCCTTCCGCGACGTCGAGACTAAACTGGGCACTGGCGAGGAGCCCGCCAAAACGTTTGATCAGCCCACGCGCCTCGAGCAACGCGCTCATCCTTGCCGCCCGTCGCCCGCGCCGCCCAGCACGCCCCACAAGCCGCGGCGCGCCACCAGCACCACGGCAACGAGGATCGGCCCGAGCACGATCATCCAGTGCTCGGTCCATTGCGACAGCACCGATTGCAACCCCACGAAGGCGATCGCGCCGTAGACCGCGCCATAAAGCGAGCCGACGCCACCGAGCACGACCATGACCAGCAGGTCCCCCGACATCGTCCAGTGAAGCGCGTCCGGGCTCACATAGCGCAGCAAATTGGCGTCCAGCGCGCCGGCGAAACCGGCGCCCGCGCCGGCGATGGCGAAGGCGACCAGGCGCACGCGATAGGATGCGATTCCGACCGCGGCCATGCGCCGCTCGTTCTGCCGCAATCCCTCCAGCACCATGCCGAAGCGGCTGCGGACCAGGCGGCGGAACACGACGACCACCAGAACCAGCGCCGCGACACAGACGTAATAGAACTGAGTGTCGCTGCCAGGGTCGATACCAGCCAGCGTGTTGCGGCTGTCGAACCCCATGCCATCAGTGCCGCCATAGACCTTCAGCGATACGAACAGGAAATACAGCATCTGCGCAAAGGCCAGCGTGATCATGATGAAAGAGACGCCGGCCGTGCGCAGTGACAGCGCGCCGATGGCCAGGGAGGCGATTGCGCAGACCCCAATCGCGGCCGGCCAGACGATCCAGGCCTGCGTCGATCCCGGCACGAGACCGAGAAAGCGTGACTGGTCCGCGGCATGGAAGGCGAAAATGCCAACAACATATGCGCCGAGCCCGAAGAAGCCCGCGTGCCCGAAGGAGGGCAGCCCCGCATAGCCGATCAGCAGGTCGAGGCTCGCGGCGGCGATCGCGTAGATCACGACCTGGCTGCCCAGCGTCACCAGGTATGGCATGCTCATCGCCGTGGCCAGCGTCGGCAGGGCGAGCAGAAGGGCCAGCGTGGCAAGCAGCACCACCGCCTGGCGCCGCGTATCAACCATGGGCCGGGAACAGCCCGCGTGGGCGCACCAGCAGCACCACCGCCATCAGAATGAAGATCGCCATCGAGGAAAGGCCGCCCGCGAGCTGGTCCGCGGTGCTCGCGTGCATCAGCCCCTGCAGCAGCGTCGGCAGATAGGCTCGCGTCAGTGTGTCGACCATGCCAACCAGCATCGCGCCCGCGAGCGCGCCGCGTACGGAGCCGACTCCGCCAACGACGATGACCACGAAGGTGGTGATGAGAATGCTGTCGCCCATGCCGACCTGCACGGAAAGGATCGGCCCGGTGAGCAGGCCGGCGAGGCCCGCGAGCATCGCGCCTAGACCGAACACCGCCGTGTAGAGCAGCGCAATATTCACCCCCAGCGCGCGGACCATCTCGCGGTTTGTCGCCCCCGCGCGTACCAGCATGCCGAGACGGGTATGTCCGATCAGCCACCACAGCGCGGCCGCTGCGACGACGCCCACGACGATGATCGTGAGCCGGAACACAGGATAGGGCACACCCGGGACGATATCGACCGAGCCGCGCAGAACGGCCGGCACCGAGGCCAGCAGCGGTGTCCGGCCGAACAGGATCGCCATCAGCTCGTCAAAGAACATGATGAGCCCGAACGTGGCGAGCACCTGGTCCATATGCGACCGCGCATAGAGATGGCGAATCACCCCCATCTCCACGGCGATGCCGGCCGCCGCCGCCGCCGCGAGCCCCGCGGGCACGGCTAGCAGGAAGGATCCGGTGCGATCCCCGACCCATGCCGCGGCGAAGGCGCCGATCATGAAGAACGAGCCGTGCGCGAGGTTGATGAGTCCCATGATGCCGAACACGAGCGTCAACCCCGCCGCCATCAGGAACAGCATCACCCCGAGTTGCAGCCCGTTGAGCAGCTGTTCGGCAAGAAGTGTCACAGGTGAGAGCCTACAGACTCACCCAACCCCGCGGCGGTATCTTGCCGGGATGCACGGCGCCGCAATGGCGGCATGTGCGTGCCTTCTCGTCGGCGTAGAAAGCCTCGTAGAGCGGCGGCAGGTCCTTCACGATGTCCTTCACCGGCACCTCGATGCGGTGCACGAGCCCGCCGCAGGAGAAGCAGTACCACTCGAACCCGTCGCGATGCTCCGGCTGGCGCGCCCCTTCCACCACCAGCCCAACGGAACCGGGTACGGGGCGCTGCGGCGAGTGGCGCACATGCGGCGGCAGCATCAGCACATCGCCCTCGTGCACCACGACGTCGTCGATTCGGCCCTCCTGGGCGATCTTTAGCACCATGTCGCCCTTGAGCTGGTAAAAGAACTCCTCGCAGGGATCGTCATGGAAATCGACGCGCTGATTCGGCCCGCCGACGACCATGACCACCATGGCAGCGTCCTGGTAGAGCAACCTGTTGCCGACCGGCGGCTTCAGAAGATGCTGGTTCTCGGCGATCCATGTCTGGAAGTTGAACGGCTTGCGCGTGAGCGTCGGGTTGGCCATCGGTTTTTCCTCCCTGTTCGTTCCGCAGCACGATCATTCCGCGGCGTGACGCCGTGGTGCGCGCAGTCCGCACGCGGCAAAGGCAGCGCACGTCGCGGCACGCTCAGCCTCGGTCAGCTCAAGCATCGGCGGGCGCACCGCGCCTCCCGTCTGGCCCAGCAGCGTCTGCCAGTATTTCTGGTGCGCCTGCGGCTTTCCACCCGGCCGACTTTGCCTAAGCGCCAGGCGCACCGGATCGAGGCTGTCGCGCACCCGCCGCGCCGCCGCGCCGTCGCCCGCGAAAGCGAAGTCCGTGTACTCGCGCATCCGCCGGTCCTGTGCTGTCTGCATCAGGTAGGGCGGGCTGGAGCAGAGATAGACCTGCCAGTGCAGCTCCAGGATGTTGTCTAGCCATTCGACTTCCGACGCAGTGCTGACGATGAGCTTGTCCCCGGCAAGATGCGTGAGCCTCGCGTACATCTCGCGCGGCACGCTGTACTTGATGGCGACAATGTTGGGCAGCTTCGCCAGCTCGGCGCAGAGCTCCGGCGACATCAGGTAGCCGCTGTCGGGATGGCTCCACAGCGCGATGCCGATATCAAGCGCCTCGCTCAGACGTCGGTAATAGGCGAGCAGAACCTCCTCCCGCTCCTCGACGAAATTCAGCACCGGCGCGTGGATGACGATGAAATCGGCGCCATGCTTCTGCGCGTGCTCGGCCAGCTCGATCACCACATCCATGTTCTGGTCGGAACAGGACATTATGGTGCCGATGCGACCCGCACTGGCGGCAACCGCGACGTCGAACAGACATTTTCGTTCTTCAACCGACATGGAAAAGAACTCGCCCTGCTTGCCGCCGACGAACACGCCATCGATGCCGAGCGCGCCGCCCCAATGTCGCAAGTTGGCGGCAAACCCATCCTCGTCAAGCGACAGGTCCGCGCGAAACGGCGTCAGTGCCGCGGCCCAGATACCGCGCAGGTTTTCGCGGGCATAGGCCTTGGCGTCGGCTCGACTGTACTGGCTCATGCTCTCATCCTTCCTCGCGTCGCGGCAGCCCATGCCGGGCCCGCCATAGCGTTTCCGCCGTCAGCGGCATGTCCAGATGCTCCACGCCAAAAGGCGATAGCGCGTCGACCGCCGCATTGACCACCGACGCGGGCACGCCGATGCAGCCAGCCTCGCCCACGCCCTTTGCCCCCAACGGGTTAAGATGCGTGGGAGTCGCGAGGCTCGCGAGACGCGTCGGTGGCATCCCGTCCGCTCGCGGCAGGGCGTAGTCCAGCAGTGAACCGGTCAGCAGTTGGCCGGCTCCATCGTAGACCACGCGCTCACACAGTGCCTCCCCCAGCCCCTGCGCGATACCGCCCAGTAATTGGCCTTCCACCAGCATGGGATTGACGACACGCCCGGTGTCATCGACCAGCGTGAGCGCCTCCACGACGGGCGCCAGGGTGTCCGGATCGCAGCGCAGCGCCGCGATGCAGCAGCCGCTGCTCCACGCTTCGCCCGCCGCAACGAAGCGCAACTCTGTGCGAAGCGGTGCCGGCGCCAGCGCCGCCAGCGCCGACCAGGAAAGGAAGCCTGCGGGACCATCGAACCCTCCCTCGGTCAGGCGCGCCCCCCCTCCGAGCACTGCGTCCGCGACCGGTTGTGCCTGCTCGACGATCGCTTCCGCCACACGCAGCAGTGCGCTGCCGCCAATACCGGTGCTGCGGCTGGCCAGCGCGCCGATCCCGGCCGGGGTCGCGGCGGTGTCGCCGTGGCACACGCACACCTGCCGGGGCTCGCAGCGCAACACGCTGGCAGCGATCTGCGCGAAGGCCGTCTCGCGCCCCTGGCCCTGCGCCGTACTCCCCGTCGCGGCCTCGAAACTTCCGTCCCGCATCAGGGTGATCCGCGCGCTTTCCCAACCCTGTCCGCAGGGCTCGACATACATCGCAACACCGATGCCGACGATCTCACCCGCGTTGCGCCGGGTGGCCTGCGCCGCACGCAGCCCCATGTAGCCCGAGAGCGTGACGGCACGATCGAGCAGGCCTGGGAAGTCGCCGGAATCGAGCGTGCCGGTGGCCCGCGCGTGCGGCATCTGCGCAGGGGTCAGCAGGTTGTGCCGGCGCAGCGCCACGGGGTCCATCCCCAGCCGGCGTGCCGCCATGTCGACCAGGCGTTCCATCAGCATCGCGCCCTCCGGCCGGCCGGCGCCACGATAGATGCCCATCGGCGCCGTGGCGGTGGCATACCCCGCGGCCGCGATGTCGAGCGCCTTCACGTCGTAGGGCCCTGGCAGCACGCGCGCCGCGTTGCGGCCCGGAACAACAGCACTGTAGGGCATCCAATGCCCCAGGGGCGCGCGAATACGCGCACGCAGGCCGAGCATGCTGCCATCCGCTGCCAGCACCAGCTCGCCCTCGCTACGAAGCCCGCGCCCGTGCGGGCCCGCGAGCAGTTCCTCGGACCGCGAGCCGCGCCAGCGCACCGCGCCGCCCAGATGGCGCGCGGCCCAGGCGGTGAACGTCTCCTCCGCGCCGACTGAGGCGCGCGCGCCGAACGCGCCGCCGACATCGGGCGCAATGACCCGGATATTGCTGGTGGGCTCACCGAGAATGGCTGCGAGGTCGTCGCGGGCGCGATGCGGCGACTGCGTCTGCAGCCACACTGTGAGCAGCCGTGCCTTCGTGTCCCAGGCCGCGAGCGCGCCGCGCGGCTCCATCGGCAGGGCCGCAAGCCTCGCGTGGCGTACCCGCGTGGCGACACGGACCGCCCCCCGCGGCATGGCGTCCCGGGCCCATGCCTCGGCGAAGCCGCCGGGCGCCTCCGACGCGGCACATTCGATCTCTACCGCGACCGCCTCGGCCGCCAGCGTGGCTTCGGCGAGGCTCCTCGCGACCACGCCGGCCACGGGCTGGCCGCAGGCGCCGATCCGCGTTTCCGCAAGCACGGGCAGCGGTGCGACGATGAGCGAGGGAGCAAGCGGATTGACCGCGGCGCTACCGGCAAGCACCAGGTCTGCCGCGGTAAAGACGCCGGAAACGCCTGGCATGGCGCGCGCCGCGTCCGTCTCGATCCGCCGCAGCACGCCGGGCTCGGTGCCTCGGACGAAAGCGATCTCGCGGCAATCCGGCAAGACGATATCAGTCAGGAACCGTCCGGCGCCATGCAGCAGCGCCGC
>JAJXSZ010000103.1 GCA_021784255.1 Pseudomonadota bacterium
ATACCATCTCCCGCAGGGTCATCGAACGCAGCGGCGGCGAACTGATCCGGCGGACCCCGGACGCGGCTCGCCAGGGACGAACGGCACTCGTCTTCCGCCTGCTCTGTCCCGCCGCGCCGATGTGAACCGCGACATCGACCATTTGCTCGCCGCCGGAAGCCGGTGTCGTCCGGCGTGTGGCCGAACCCGCCGCCTGCGAGGTCCGGGGCCGGATCGCGGCCCTCAGCGGGGTGCGCGATCAGCCTTTTCGATCGAGCCCCCTGGCTTCGGTCGAGCCCCGCGGGCAACGGCCGGGATCTCAGGCGGCGTTGCGGCCCAGAACCTTCCAGGCGGCGGCGAAGGCCTCAGCCATCGTCTCCGCGGGCATCGCGCCGGAAAACAGCACGTGGCCCTCCAGGACGAAGCTCGGCACCCCGGAAATCCCAGCCCGCCGCACGGCGGCATCCTCAGCCAGCGCCTCGGCGCGATGCGCGTCGGAGGCCAGCATCGCACGCGTCGCCGCTTCGTCGCCGCCCGCCTGCGCCGCGCAGGCAGCGAGGACGCCGGCGTCGCCGATGTCCAGACCCTGCAGGAAATAGGCGGCGAACAGGCGCTCCACGACCTCGTTCTGCCGGCCCTCGGCGCCGGCGGCACGAATCACGCGATGCGCCGCGACGGTGTTGGGCGTGCGCTGCATCGCCGCGAAATTGAAGGCGATGCCGACCGCTTCCCCGGCCTGCGCCACCCGCGCGTCGATCTCGTGCCCACGCTCCGGGCTGCCGAATTTGGCGGCGCGATATGCCGCGCGCTCGACTCCCGCCACGGGCATGTCGGGGTTGAGCTGGTAGGGGTGCCAGGCAACCGCGAACGCCTGGCCCTGCGCCGCGAGGATCGCCAGCGCCCGCTCGAGCTGGCGCTTGCCGATGAAGCACCAGGGGCAGATCGCGTCCGAGATCACGGTGATGGTCGGGATCGGCATCGCGGCCTCCGCATGAAACGGGGCTAGCTTAGCCGCGGGAGCGGTGCCATGTCAGCCCAGCCGCAGCAGGAGAAGAACCGATGCCCGCGCCCGATTTCCGTTCCGCCCTCATCGTCGGCGCCGGCCCCGGATTTTCCGCTGCCCTCGCGCGCCGGTTCGCCGCCGCCGGCATCAAGCTCGCGCTGGCCTGCCGCCATCCCGAGAAACTCGCCACCCTGGCCGCGCAGACGAACGCGGCAACGTATGCCTGCGACGTCGCCGACGCCGGCGCCGTGGCGCGTCTGTTCGCGGCGGTCGATGCGGCACAGCCACCGCTCGATCTCGTCGTGTTCAACGCGAGCGCGCGGGTGCGCGGCCCGATCGCCGAGCTCGATGCCGCCGCCGTCGCGCAGGCGCTCGCGGTCTCCGCCATGGGCGGGTTTTACGTCGGCCAGCAGGCGGCGCGCCGCATGGCGGCGGCGGGCGGCGGCGCAATCCTGTTCACCGGCGCCAGCGGCAGCGTGAAGGGTTTTGCACAGTCGGCGCCGTTCGCGATGGGCAAGTTCGCGCTGCGCGGACTGGCGCAGTCGATGGCGCGCGAGCTGGGGCCGAAGGGAATCCATGTGCTGCACCTGGTGATCGACGGCGGCATCCGCAGCGCCGCGCGCCCGGTGCCGGCGCAGGCTCCTGACTCGCTGCTCGACCCGGACGCGATCGCCGCGACCGCGTGGCAGGCGCTGAACCAGCATCGCAGCGCCTGGAGCCACGAGATCGAAGTCAGGCCCTGGGTCGAGAATTTCTAGGGGCGGGGCCCAACCTTCACGATCAGGGCGTCGACGGCGACCAGGCCATCCCGGTTCGCGATCAGCGGGTTGATGTCCAGTTCCGTTACGATATGGGCATGATCGGCGATGAAGGCGCCGAGACCGCACAGGATCGCCGCGAGCCGGTCCAGGTCGACCGGCGGCAAGCCACGGAAGCCACGAAAGATCGCGGCGCCCTTCAGCCCCGCCAGCATGTTTCTCGCCTCGGCATGCGCGAGCGGCGCCGGCGCCAGCACGGTGTCGCGCAGCAGCTCCACGAACGTCCCGCCGAGCCCGGCCGCGACCATCGGCCCGAACATCGCGTCCACCCGCGCCCCGAGAATGATCTCGATCCCCGGCCGCACCATCGGCTGCACCAGCACGCCGGCGATGCGCGCGCCAGCAAGGCCCGACGCGACCTGCATCAGCTCCGCATAGGCCGCGCGCACGGCGGCTTCGCCCGCGACCCCGAGCCGGATCACCCCGGCCTCGGTCTTGTGCGGAATGTCCGGGCTTTCGATCTTCATCGCCACCGTGCCGCCCAGCCGCGCCGCGGCCGCGACCGCCGCCGCCTCGCTGGTCGCCAGCACTTCCTCCACCACCGGAACGCCATAGCTGGCGAGCAGCGTTTTTGCCTCGCGCTCGGCCAGCACCGGGCCGGCCGCCGCGAGGGCGAGCGAAGCGGCCTCGCGCACCGCCGGCGACGCGGCGACGGCCTCGCCGGGCGCGAGGGCTGCCGCACGCCGGCGCCAGGCCGCCATGGTCGCGAAACAGCGGTCCATCGAACGGAACAGCACGACGTCGGGATCGCGCTCCACCTCCTTCGCGCCCGGTCCCTCCAGCCATTCCGGCAGCCAGGCGATGCAGACCGGCTTGCCATACTGCCGCGCGAGCGAGGCGTAGAACGGCACGCGCGCCGCGGCCATCGGCGAGGCATAGACGCTGGGCAGGACGAGCGCGCCGTAGGCCGGGTCGGCGGCGAGTGCGTGGGCGCAGGCGCCGAGGCTCTCGGGGTCGTTCAGGACCATGGCCGTGACGTCACAGGGGTTGCGCGCGGCCCCGTATTCAGGAATGCGCGCCGCCAGGACCGCGATCGCCTCCTGCCGCGGCTGCGGCAGCGGCACCGCGTGACGCTCGGCCTTGTCCGCCGCCATGATGCCGGCGCCACCCGAGGTGCAGATCACGGCGACGCCCGGCGCCACCGGGGCCGCCGGCGCCTTGAGGAAGAAGCTCGCGGTTTCCACCAACGCCTCGAAATCGTCGACCACGACCGCGCCTGCGCGCGCCAGCGCCGCACGCCAGGCGGCATCGGTGCCCGCGAGCGTCCCGGTATGCGACATCGCCGCCTGCGCGCCAGCCGCGCCGGTCGCGATCTTGCAGACCACGAGCGGCTTGCCGGCTGCGGCCGCGAGCCGCGCGGCGAAAACCAGGCGCGCCGGCCGGGCCATGCCCTCGAACAACAGCGCCATCGCGCCGCAGGCCGGATCGGCCGCGAGATAGGCCACCAGATCCGCCATATCGACGTCGCAGGAATTGCCGCTGGTCAGCACATGGCTGATCGCCACGCCATGTTCCGCGGCTTGCTCGAGGGCGAAGCCCAGCGCGCCGGACTGGCTGACGACACCGATGGCGCGCCCCGATGGCGGCGCGATCGCGGCATCCGGCATGAAGGTGATACGCATGCCGAGCGCGTAATCGGTGATGCCGATGCAGTTGGGGCCGATGATCGGCACGCCGGAGGCGCGCGCCAGGGCGGCGAGGCGCTCCTGCTCCGCAACGCGTTCGGGCCGGCCGGTTTCCGCATAGCCCGAAGCGAAGATGACGATGCCGCCGACGCCGGCCGCGACCGCCTCCCGCGCCAGCGGCTCGACCGCCTCGCGCGCCGTGACGATCACGGCACAATCAGCGCCACCAGGAATGGCCGCGATCGAGGCGTGGCAGGGCAGGCCGCGAATTTCCGCGTATTTGGCGTTGACCGGGTGCACCGCCCCGCCATAGCGCGCGAGGTTGGCGAGCACGCGATCGCCGAAGGCGCCGGGCCGCGGGCTGGCCCCGAGCACCGCGATGCTGCGCGGCGCCAGCAGGCGCGACAGCGCGGCATGCGCATAGAGTTCGTCGCGGCCGCGCGGCGCTGCTCGCGTCATGCGTTTCCTCTCCGGGCAGGCGAAGCCTAGCCGCCCCTCTCCCGCTCGTCACGCGACCGCCCTAAGCTCGGGTGACAAGGGGGGAAACCAATGGATCAGCAGGCGGGCGGGCAGCCGATCGTGGTGGAGCGCCGCGGCACGTGGCACCTCGTCCGGCTCAACCGGCCGGAGAAGATGAACGCGCTCGACCCGGCGACGGTCGCGGCCCTGCGCGCCACCCTGGAAGCGGCGGCGGCCGATGCCGGTTGCCGCGCGCTGGTGCTGACCGGCAGCGGGCGCGGCTTCTGTTCCGGCGCCGACCTCTCCGCGGGTCTCGAGCCCGGGCAGGACCTCGGCTCGGCGATCGAGACCAGCTGGAACCCGCTGATCCGCGCGCTGCATGGACTGCCGGTGCCGACCATCGCCGCGGTGAACGGGATCGCCGCCGGCGCCGGCGCCAACCTGGCGCTCGGCTGCGACATCGTGCTCGCCGGCAGCTCCGCGAGCTTCATCCAGGCCTTCTCGCGCATCGGCCTGATCCCCGACTGCGGCGGCACGTATCTGCTGCCGCGCCTGGTGGGCGCGGCGCGGGCGCGGGCATTGGCGTTGCTGGCGGAGCCGGTGGGCGCGGCGCAGGCCGAGGCGTGGGGCATGATCTGGAAATGCCTGCCCGACGAGGCATTGATGGCGGAAGCGGAGCGTCTCGCGTCGAGCCTCGCCGAGCGCCCGACCGAGGCGCTGGTGCTGACCCGCCAGGCGATGGCCGCCGGCCTGCCGCTCGACGCGCAGCTCGACCTCGAGCGCGACTTGCAGCGCCGCGCCGGATTCACCGCCGATTTCGCCGAAGGGGTCGCCGCGTTTCGCGACAAGCGACCGCCCCGCTTCACCGGCGCGCGCGCCGGCGACCGCCGCGCATGACCCCGCAGGAACTGGCGCATGCCTGTGCCGCGGCCATGTGGCGCGAGGACCGGGCCAGGGCGGCGCTGGGCATGCATCTCGAGCGCGTGGCGCCGGGGGAGGCGACGATCTGCATGCAGGTCGGGCCCGCGATGGTGAACGGCCATGGCATCTGCCACGGCGGCTACATCTTCACCCTTGCCGATTCCGCCTTCGCCTTTGCCTGCAACACCTATGGCGAACGCGTCGTCGCCGCCGGCGCCTCGATCAGCTTCCTGCGCCCGGCGACGCTCGGCATGCGGCTGTGCGCGACGGCGAGCGAGCGGGTCCGGGCCGGGCGCAACGGCATCTACGACATCCGCGTCGAGGACGAGGCGGGCCAGGCGATCGCGGAATTCCGCGGCCAGTCCCGCAGCCTTGGCACACGCTTCTTCGAGGAGGCCCCATGACCGCCCTGCCCCATCTGCCACCGCACACCGACGCCTTCGAGCCGATCGAACGCGCCTCGCGCGACGAACTGCAGGCGTTGCAGACGCAGCGCCTCGCCTGGACGCTGCGCCATGCCTACGCGAACGTGCCGCATTATCGCGCGGCGTTCGACGCCGCCGGCGTGCGGCCGGAGGAGTTCCGCGAACTCGCCGACCTGGCGCGCTTTCCCTTCACCGGCAAGGCGGAGCTGCGCGCCAACTACCCGTTCGGCATGTTCGCCGTACCGCGCGAGGAGATCAGGCGCATCCATGCCTCCTCCGGCACCACCGGCAAGCCGACGGTCGTGGGTTACACTCAGGCCGATCTCGACACCTGGGCGCAGCTCATCGCCCGCTCGCTGCGTGCCGCGGGCGTGCGGGCGGGCATGCGGCTGCACAACGCCTACGGCTACGGGCTGTTCACCGGCGGGCTCGGCCTGCACGACGGCGCCGAGCGGCTCGGCTGCGCGGTGATCCCGGTCTCGGGCGGCATGACCGAGCGGCAGGTGCAGCTGATCCGCGACTTCGCGCCCGACGTGATCAGCGTCACGCCGAGCTACATGCTGGCGATCCTCGACGGATTCCGTGCCGCCGGCGCCGATCCGCGCGCGACCTCGCTCAAAGTCGGGATCTTCGGCGCCGAGCCCTGGAGCGAGGGCATGCGCGCGGAAATCGAGCAGGCCTTCGGCATGCATGCCGTCGATATCTACGGGCTTTCCGAGGTGATGGGCCCCGGGGTGGCGACGGAATGCATCGAGACCAAGGACGGGCTGCACATCTGGGAGGATCATTTCTACCCCGAGATCATCGACCCCGACACCGGCGCGGTGCTGGCCGAGGGCGAACTGGGCGAACTGGTCTTCACCTCGCTCACCAAGCAGGCGATGCCGGTCATCCGCTACCGGACCCGCGATCTGACCCGGCTGCTGGCAGGCACGGCGCGGCCGATGCGGCGCATGGCGCGGATCGGCGGACGCAGCGACGACATGATGATCGTGCGCGGCGTCAACGTGTTCCCGAGCCAGGTGGAGGAACTGATCCTCGGCATCGCGCCACTCTCCGGCCATTACGTCATCGAACTCAGCCGCGAGGAACGGCTGGATACGATGACGGTGCGTGTCGAGGCGCGGCCCGAGGCCTGGGGCGCCGACCCCGCCCCCTACGGCAGGGATCTCGCGCACGCGATCAAGTCGCACATCGGGGTCAGCGCGCGGGTCGAGGTCGCGGCCCCAGGCTCGATCGAACGCTCGCTCGGCAAGGCACGACGGGTGATCGACCGGCGCTGAGAAGACGCCTCACCCCGCCGCTTGCCGCGATCCGGCAAACCGGCGACAAGACCGCAGGCATGCCGTATCCCGACGTCCTCAATCCGGAGCTGATCGACCGCATTCCGCTGTCCGCGCGGAATGTGCTCGATGTCGGGTGCGGCGGCGGCGCGCTTGGCGCCGAATACAAGCGACGCAATCCGAAAGCGCGCTATTTCGGGATCGAGCTCGATCCGGCTGCGGCACGGCTTGCGGCGACACGCCTCGACGCGGTCGCGCAGGTCGATGTCGAGGCCGACCCCCTGCCCTTCGGCGATGCCGTCTTCGACTGCATTCTCTATGGCGACGTCCTCGAGCACCTGCGCGATCCCTGGGCCGTGCTCGGCCTGCATGCGCGCCACCTGGCGGCGGGCGGTGTCGTCGTCATCTGCATGCCCAACGCCGAGCACTGGAGCTTCGTCGAGCGGCTGCTGCGCGGGACCTGGGACTACGAACGGCTGGGCCTGTTCGATGCCACGCACCTGCGCTGGTTCACGCCGGAGACGACCCAGCGCGCGCTGGCGGGAGCCGGGCTCGTCGCCTGCGATGTCGTCGCGCGCGTCTTCGACAGGCCGGCGGCGGAACGCTTCGCCCGCGCCATGTTGCCGGCGCTGCGAACGCTGGGGATCGATCCCGAGGCGTATCTGACGCGCGCGGCCCCGCTGCAACATGTCTGGCGGGCGAGCCGCACGGTGCCGGACCGCCTGCAGGTCGTCTCGACGATGCTGCCGCCGGTCGGCGGCGTCAGCGAGGTGCGCGTCAGCGAGCCGATGCGCGCGCTCGCGGCCGAGCCGTCGGTGGTGACCGCGATCATCGAAAGCTTCGCGCCGCCCGAACGGCCGGACGACATGCCGGGTGTCTTCGTCCTGCACCGCCCGCGCCTGGTCGGCGAGCCGGGACTCGCGCAGCTGCGCCAGGCGATGGCCGGCGGCCATCTCGTCATCTGCGAGTTCGACGACAACCCCGAGTATCTGACCGCCCTGAAACATCCGGAGGTGCTCAACTTCAGCGGCGTGCACGCGGTTCAGACGACGACGCCGGCCCTGGCGGAGGTTCTGCGCCGCTACAACCCGGAGGTCGGCGTGTTCGCCAACGCGCTGGCGCGCGTGCCAGACGTCGTGAACCACACCGCGCCGGGTCGCCAGACCCTCTTCTTCGGCGGCATCAACCGCGAGAATGAATGGCCACCCTACATCGCTGCCCTCAACCAGGCGGCGGCGCAGGCCGGCGAGCGGCTGCATTTCTCGATCGTCGCCGACCGCGGCCTGTTCGACGCGCTGGAGACGCCGCACAAGAGCTTCACGCCGCTCTGCGACTACGAGACCTATCAGGAGCTGCTGGCGCGGAGCGAGATCTGCTTCATGCCGCTCTCCGACACGCCGTTCAACCGGTGCAAATCCGATCTGAAATTCATCGAGGCCGCATCGCTGCGGGTGACGGCGCTGGCAAGTCCGACGGTCTATGCCGGCAGCATCGTCGATGGCGAGAACGGCATCCTGTTCCGTACCCCCGAGGAGCTGACGCAACGGCTGCTGCGGCTGGTCGCCAACCCCGAGATCGGGCAGGCGATCGCGGCGGCGGCACGCGAGCAGGTCGTGCGCGAGCGCATGCTGGCGGACCAGATCGCGCGCCGTATCGCCTGGTACCGCGCGCTCTGGGCGCGGCGTGCCGAGCTGAGGGCGGCACTCGCGGCACGGGTGCCGGGACTCGCCGGGATCGGGGCCGGCGTCTGATGCGCCGCTTACGCCAGCTCGCGCTGCGGGTGTTCGGGGCCATCAACAATGCCCGGCTGCACTCGACGGCGTGGCTCTCCTTTCTTCTGAGCTTCCTGCGCCGTCCGAGCCAGATCGTGGCGCGCTGGCCGCAAGGCGAGGTGGCGCTCGGCGCGCGGGTCGCGATCTTCGTCCATTGGGACGGACGTGGCGCAGTGCGGGAGCCGGTACGGCATTACCTGCGGGCGTTGCGCGCGGCAGGGTTTTCGATCGTCTTCGTCTCCAATGCGGGGAAGTTGCGGGCGGATGCGTGGGAGGCGCTGCGCGAGCTCTGCGACATCGTGCTGCTGCGTCGTAACATCGGCTATGATTTCGGCGCCATGCGCGAGGGGCTGGAGACCTGCCGCCTGCCGCGCCCGGAAACCGAAATGGTGCTGATCGTCAACGACAGTGTCTACGGCCCGCTGGCCCCGCTCGACGAGACACTGGCCCGCATCGACTTCGCCACGGCCGATGTCTGGGGTGCCACCGAAAGCTGGCAGTGGCGCTATCACCTGCAGTCCTTCTTCCTGGCCGTGGGCCGAAGAACGCTTGAGAGCAAGGCATGGCGGCAGTTCTGGTCGGGCGTGCGTCCGGTCGGCTCCAAATACTGGGTGATCCGGAACTACGAGATCGGGCTTACGCGGCAGCTCATCGCGGCCGGGCTGCGCTGTGCCGCGATCTGGAGCTATCTCGACGTGGTCGACGACGTGGACATCAGCCTGCTCGCCGCGGGGGAAGGCGAGGATCCGCTGCTGGCGTCGCGAAAGATCCATGCCAACAGGATCCGCTTCGCGGCCGCCGCGCGCCGGCCGCTCAACCCTACCGCCGATCTCTGGCGGCAGATGCTGCGCGCGCGCTTTCCCTTCATCAAGCGCGAGTTGCTGCTCCGGAACCCGTCGGGCATCGAGGACGTGATGGACTGGCGCGACGTGGTCGCCGAGGTGTTCGGCACCGATATCGGCTTCATCGAGCGCGACCTGCAGCGCGCGCTGCGCAACAAAACGCCTTAAAGCAACCGCCGACCAGATGATTCCATCCGGTCGGATCTGGCTCCAGGCCGGCGCCGGGCCCGGCCCCAGGGCGGGCGCGCGGGCCGGCGGCGGC
>JAJXSZ010000003.1 GCA_021784255.1 Pseudomonadota bacterium
CGCCGGAGTGCCGGCAGTGCGAATACTGCCTGAGCCGCAAAACCAACCTCTGCGTCGCGATCCGCGCGACCCAGGGCAAAGGCCTGATGCCCGACGGCACCAGCCGTTTCCGCTGCACCGGTACGCCCGTCTATCATTACATGGGCACATCGACCTTCGCGAACCACACCGTGCTGCCGGAGATCGCGCTGGCGAAGATCCGGCCGGACGCGCCGTTCGAGAAGGTGTGCTACATCGGCTGCGGCGTCACCACGGGCATCGGCGCGGTCATCAACACCGCCAAGGCGGAAGCCGGGTGCCGCGCCGTGGTGTTCGGGCTCGGCGGCATCGGGCTCAACGTGGTGCAAGGGCTGCGGATGGTCGGCGCCGAGCAGATCGTGGGCGTGGATCTCAACCCAGGGCGCCGGGCGCTGGCGGAAAAATTCGGCATGACGGATTTCGTCAATCCGAGTGAGGTCGAGGGCGATCTCGTGGCCTACCTGGTGGCGCTGACCAGGGGTGGCGCGGATTACAGCTTCGAGTGCATCGGCAACGTCAACGTCATGCGCCAGGCGCTGGAATGCGCGCATCGCGGCTGGGGCAAGTCGATCATCATTGGCGTCGCCGGCGCGGGCCAGGAAATCAGCACACGGCCGTTCCAGCTCGTTACCGGGCGCGTCTGGATGGGCACCGCGTTCGGCGGCGCGCGCGGTCGCACCGATGTGCCGCGCATCGTCGACTGGTACATGGACGGGCGGATCAACATCGATGATCTGATCACGCACGTGATCCCGCTCGAGCGCATCAACGAGGGCTTCGAGATGATGCGCCGCGGCCAGAGCATCCGCACCGTCGTGCGGTTCTGAGATGGGCGGCTCGGCGGAAGGGCATCGGCACTACGAGGCGCTGATCGCCCGGGCTGCGGCGGTTTCGGCGGTTGCCTGCGCCGTGGTCCATCCCTGCGACCTTCCCTCGCTGGGTGCGGCGCTCGAGGCGGCGCGCGAGCAACTGATCACGCCGATCCTGGTCGGGCCGCGGGCGCGCATCCTGCGCGTCGCGGCGGATGCCGGGCTCGATCTTGCCGGGCTGCCGATCGAGAACACGCCGCACAGTCACGCCAGTGCCGAGCGTGCCGTTGGCCTGGTGCGCGAGGGGCGGGCCCAGATGTTGATGAAAGGCTCGCTGCACACCGACGAGCTGATGGCGGCCGTGGTCGCGCGCGATACCGGGCTGCGGACCGCCCGGCGCATCAGCCATGTCTTCATCATGGACGTGCCGCGCTACCGTGAGCCGCTGTTCATCACCGACGCGGCCATCAACATTGCGCCCGATCTCGAAATGAAAGCCGATATCGTTCGCAACGTCATCGACCTGCATCGCGGCCTCGGCCTTGGCCCGCCGCGGGTTGCCATCCTCTCGGCGGTGGAAACGGTGACGCAGAAGATCCCGAGCACGATCGATGCCGCGGCGCTGTGCAAGATGGCCGAGCGCCACCAGATCGTGGGCGGGCTGCTCGACGGTCCGCTGGCGCTCGACAACGCCATCGACCCCGAGGCCGCGCGTATCAAGGGCATCGACTCCGAGGTTGCCGGGCGGGCGCAGGTGCTGCTGGTGCCGGATCTCGAGGCCGGCAACATGCTGGCCAAGAACCTGACCTTCCTTGGCGGCGCCGATGCGGCGGGGATCGTGATGGGCGCACGCGTGCCGATCATCCTGACCAGCCGCGCGGACAGCCGGCGGACGCGGCTTGCCTCCTGCGCGGTTGCCGTTCTCTATACGCAACATCTGGCGCAGGCAGCCGCGGAGGCGGTGGCGTGACGGGACCGCTGCTGGTCATCAACGCCGGCAGTTCCAGCCTCAAGTTCGAGACCTTCGACGTGTCCGACGGCACGCCGCGGCGGAATCTGCGCGGGGAGATCGAGCGGCTGGCGAGCGACGCGCCGCATTTCGTGGCGCGCGATGGCGAGGGGCGGCCGGTGGAACGCCTGCTGGGCGCTGACGAGGATCCGCTCGCCGTGCTGCTCGCCTGGCTCGGCGAGCATGGCGGCGGCGCGCCCTGCGCCGTCGGGCACCGCGTGGTGCATGGCGGGGCGAGGCATATCGGTCCGGCACTGATCGACGATGCGCTGCTGGCGGAACTCGCGACCCTGGTGCCGCTGGCGCCGCTGCACCAGCCGCACAACCTCGATCCCATCCGGCGCCTGCGCACGCACGCGCCATCGCTGCCACAGGTGGCGTGCTTCGATACCGCCTTTCATCGCGGCCATTCCGAGGTCGTGGACCGGTTTGCGCTGCCCGAGGCGCTCTACGCGCAGGGGGTGCGGCGATACGGGTTCCACGGCCTGTCCTATGCGTGGATCGCGCGGCGCTTCGCCGAGGTTGCGCCGACGCTCGCCGCCGGGCGGGTGATCGCGGCGCATCTCGGCTCGGGCTGTTCCGCCTGCGCGATGGTCGGCGGGCGCAGCGTGGACAGCACCATGGGCTTCACCGCGCTCGAAGGGCTGGTCATGGGCACGCGCCCCGGTCAGCTCGATGCCGGTGTCGTGCTCTATCTGGTCGAGCAAGGGATGGAGGCGAAGGCCATCGAGCACCTGCTCTATTACGAGAGCGGCCTGAAAGGCCTGTCGGGCATCTCGGGCGATGTGCGCGACCTGCTGGCCGATGGCGGCGCGCGGGCGCGGCTGGCGCTCGATGTCTTCGCCTATCGGGCTGCCGCTGCCTTCGCATCGCTGGCCGCGTCGATGGGCGGCCTCGACGCCGTGATCTTCACCGCCGGGATCGGCGAGAACGCGGCGACGATCCGCGCTGCGATCGTGCAACGCTGCGCCTGGCTCGGCGTGGCGCTCGATCCCGCGCGCAACGCCACGAACAGTACGCAGATTTCCGCCGCCGACAGCAAGGTGGCCGCCTATGTCATCCCGACCGACGAGGAGGCGACGATCGCGCGGGAAACACTGGCGGTGCTTGCCGCGCGCTGAGCCAGGACCGGCCGGCGTCCAGGGCGTCGAGCGGCGAGGCCGCAGAAGGGCAGGCCTGCTCGGGCCGCATGGGTCATGCAGCTGACAATATCATAACGCTGCTTATTATATGGGCTATGTCCAATGACCTGCTGTCCCTGCTGCACGATCTCGCCCGACATTCCCGTATGGAGGCGGACCGCCGCGCCTCCGCCCAGGGCCTGACGCTCGCGCAGTGGAAGATTCTCATTCACCTCGAGCGGCAGGCCGGGCTGTCGCAGAAGGAACTGGCCGAGATTCTCGAGGTGGAACCGATCACCATCGCTCGGCTGATCGACCGGCTCGAGGCGCATGGCCTGGTGCAGCGCCGCGACGATCCCGCCGACCGGCGCATCTGGCGCCTGCACCTGACCCCTGGGGCTGAGCCCGTGCTGAAGGCGCTCGCGCAGGAGCGCGTGGCGATGCTGGAGGCGATCACCGAGGGGCTCGCGCGCGCCGAGATTGCGACGGTCGAAGCGGCCATGGAGCGGATGAAGGCGAACGTCGTCGCCGGTCTGCGCGCCCGCGGTGCGGAGGCCGCCTGATGTCGCAGGCAACCGTGAGCGCGCGCGTCGGTAACGCGGAGCCGGCCACGAGGCAGCGTAGCCGGCGGCGCCTGCTGCGACCGCTGTTGATGCTTGGCGGGATCGCCATCGTGGTGGTTGCCTCGACCGTCTTCTGGCTGCGCAGCGGACGCTGGGTGGCGATCGACGATTCTTATGTGCGCGCTGGCAAGCTGCTGGTTGCGACCGATGTTTCCGGCATCGTTGCGACTGTGGATGTCCGCGAAGGCGAGCACGTGACCAAGGGTCAGGTCCTGTTCCGGCTCGACGCGCGTGCCTTCAGGATCGCGCTCGACCGTGCCAATGCCGAGCTGGCCAGCGCCCGGGCGAATGCGGCGGCGCAGCAGGGCGACTACCAGCGGATGCTGCAGGAGGCGGCGGCGATGGCGGCCAATGTCGCTTCCGACCGCATCGTTTACCAGCGTGCCGCCAGACTGGTCGGCAGCAGTGTCGTTTCCCGCGCCGACTACGATACCGCGCGCTACAAGCTCGCGGCGGACAGCGCGACGCTCGGCGCCCTCAGGGAGCAGGCGCAGGTGCAGTTGATGCAGATCGCCGGTAAGCCGGATCTGCCGCTCGACGCGTTGCCGGCCGTCCAGGCCGCGCAGGCGAATGTGGCCGAGGCTCAGCGTCAGTATGACCGCAGCATCGTGCGCGCACCGTTCGCGGGCATCGTGACCCAGGTCGCCAACCTGCAACCCGGCACCTACCTGCCGGCCGCGACGGCTGCGTTCGGTCTTGTTTCCGATACGAATATCTGGGTCGAGGCGAACCCGAAGGAGACCGAACTCACCTGGGTGAAGGCGGGTGACAAGGTGGATGTGTCGGTCGATACATACCCGGGTCGCGTCTGGACGGGTGTCGTGCAGAGCGTCGCGCCCGCGTCGGGTGCGGAGTTCTCCGTGCTGCCGGCGCAGAACGCGTCGGGCAACTGGGTGAAGGTGGTGCAGCGCATTCCGCTGCGGATCGTGCTCGATCCGGCGCAGGGCGCGCCGCCGCTACGCGCTGGCATGAGCGTCACCGCCGCCGTCGACACCCGCCATGTGCGCACGCTGTCCGATCTCTGGCCCTGGTAGCGGCACGGAAGCGTCATGAATCCGCACGCGACACCGCATCGCGGGCTCATCACCGTCTGCCTGATGGCGGCGACGCTGATGCAGGCGCTGGACTCCACGATCGCGAATGTGGCGCTGCCCTACATGCAGGGTTCGCTCGCCGCGACCACGGACCAGATCACCTGGGTGCTGACCTCCTACGTCATCGCCGCGGCGATCATGACGGCGCCGGTCGGCTGGCTGGCGATGCGCTTCGGCCGCAAGCAGCTCTTCGTTGCCTCCCTTATTGGGTTCACGATGGCCTCGATGGCTTGCGGGGCCGCGCAGTCGCTGGCGCAGATGGTGGCGTTCCGCCTGATCCAGGGCATGTTCGGCGCGGCGCTGGTGCCGCTGTCGCAGGCGACCCTGCTCGACATTTACCCGGTCGAGCAGCGCGGCCAGGCGATGGCGATCTGGGGCATGGGCGTGATGGTCGGCCCGATCCTCGGCCCCACGCTCGGCGGCTACCTCACCGAATTCTACAACTGGCGCTGGGTCTTCTATGTCAACCTGCCGTTCGGCATTCTGGCGGTCGCGGGCCTGATCGTCTTCATGCCGCGCCCCGAGCCGAACAAGGGCATGCGCTTCGACTGGATCGGCTTCCTGGTGCTGGCACTGGGGGTCGGGGCGCTGCAGATGATGCTCGATCGCGGCGAGACCAAGGACTGGTTCGGCTCGCGTGAAATCGTCGTCGAGGCGGTCCTCGCCGGTCTGGGCCTGTATCTCTTTCTGGTGCACATCTTCACCGCCGAAAAACCCTTCATCCCGCCGCGCATCTTCCGCAACGGCAATTTCTCGGCCGCGGCGGGCCTGATGTTCTCGATCGGGGTGGTGCTGCTCGCCTCCTCGGCGCTGCTGGCACCCTATCTGCAGACGCTCGGCGGCTATCCGGTGCTGAGCGCCGGCCTCATCATGGCGCCGCGCGGCATCGGCACCATGATCGCGATGATGCTGGTCGGCCGGCTCACGGTGCGGGTGGACCCACGCAAGCTGATGGGCTTCGGCGTCCTGGTGATGAGCTGGTCGTTCTGGCGCATGTCGAGCTGGACGCCCGATGTCGGAGAGCAGGAGATCATCTTCACCATCGTGATCCAGGGTTTCGCGATGGGTTTCGTGTTCGTGCCGCTGCAGGTGGTGGCCTTTGCGACCGTCGATCCGGCGCTGCGCGGTGACGGCACGGCGCTGCTCAGCCTGTTCCGTAACATCGGCTCAGCGATCGGCGTTTCCGTTACGGAGCTGATGCTGGCGCGACATCAGCAGATCATCCATTCCTCGCTCGCGGCACTGATCACGCCGTTCAACCGCATCCTCAGCGCCGGGCCGGGCGCGGCAATGGCGCCGATCAAGCCGCTGGGCCTGCCCCTGGCGTTGCCGCCACTCGGGATTCCGGCGACGACCACGATCCCCTACGGTGCCGCCGTCTCGCCCAACAACCCGCTCGGCGCCGCGGTGCTCGATCAGATGATCAACTTTCAGGCCAGCGTCATCGGCTACATCGACGATTACAAGCTGATGGTCTGGACCTCGTTGCCAGCGGTGCTGCTGATGTTCCTGATGCGCCGTCCCGGCTTTACCGTCGCGAAACCCACGGCGCACGACGTCATGGAGTAGGCTCGCTGTCCGCAGCGCCTCGCGGGCTCCCCCGGTTGCGCGGGCGCCGGGCGGGATGATCGCGCCGTCGACATCGTCAAACGTTGTGCGCCGCGCCGCGCGGACGGATGCCGCCGTGACCCGTGCAGCAGCGAAACGTTCGTGCCGTGCGGTCGTCCTGAAGGCGGCGGGCATCAACAACGTTGCCGAGATTGCCCGTCGTAACGACGGTGCCTGGCAGGCCACCAGCCGGATGGACGGTTCCATCCGGCCGGATGTGACTCGATCCGATGCTTTCTAGAGCAAGCTGGTTGGATCTTGCTCTAGGCAGCGCCGCGTCGCGCTTCCGCACGCGACTCCGCGAGGTGGTCGAAGCGGTGGCTGAAGGTGCCGAGCCCCATCGTCTGCGACCGCAGCTCGATAATCATGTCGTGCAGTTCCGCCGCCGGCACCAGCGCCTCGACGTCGTCCCAGCCAGGCCAGCCGGCGCGCTCCGCGTAGCCGAGAATCTGCCCGCGCCGCCCGGTGAGCAGACGCTGCGCGCGGGCGGTGAACTCGTTGGGCACGCTGATCGTGACGCGCTCGATCGGCTCGAGCAGCACCGGGTCCGCCTTCGCCAGGCCCTCCTGCATGGCGGTGCGCGTCGCGGTACGGAACGCCATGTCGGAGCTGTCGACGCTGTGGAACTGCCCGTCATGCAGCGTCACCGCGATGTCGACGACCGGATAGCCGAACGGCCCCTTGCCGGCTGCCTCCTCGGCCGCCTCGCCGACGGCCGGAATGAAGTTGCGAGGCACGGCGCCGCCGACGATGCGGTCGATGAACTCGAAGCCGGCGCCGCGCGGGCGCGGCGCGATCTCGATCTTCACGTCGGCGAACTGTCCGTGCCCGCCGGTCTGGCGCTTCAGCCGCCCGTGTTCATGCACGCCGTGCCGGATCGTTTCGCGGTACGCGACCTGGGGCGTATGGCTCGTGACCTTGAGCCCGCCGATCCGGCCCAGCCGGTCGATCGCGGCGTTGAGATGGATCTCGCCCTGGCCGTGCAGCACGGTCTCGCCCGCTTCGGTGTGGGTGAGCGTGAGCGAGGGGTCCTCCTCGAGCAATTTCTGCAGCGAGCCGGAGAGCTTGACGTCGTCCTTGCGGTCGGTGGTGGTGATGGCCAGCGAAAAAACCGGCGAGGGTGGCGGCGGGAAGCGCAGTGCCTCGGCGCCGTTCGTGCTCACCGTCGCGCCGGTGGCGACGGTGTCGAGCCGGCCGAGAGCGACCAGCTCACCGGCCTGCGCCTGTGCGATCTTCGTCGGCTCGCCTGCGGGAAACCGCTGGATACCACCGAGCCGGCTGCCCGCGAGCGTCACGCCGTCGGGCAACGAGCCGCGCCAGATCCGCGCGAAGGAAAGCTTGCCGGCATGCCCCGCATGCTGGGTGCGGAAGACCTGGCCGAGCACCGGCCCTGACGGGGCAACGCCAAGCCGGGCCGCGGTTTCCTGCACGAAAGGCGTGTCGTGGCGCAGCTTCTTCCACAGCCGGCGCACACCGTGCATCTCCTGCCCGGCGCCGAGCAGCACCTCCACGACCTCGCCGGCGGCGAGGTCCTTGCGCAGGTCGGCATAGAGCTCGGCCGGCGTCGGCTTGACGTCCTCCAGCACCTTTTCGAGCAGCGCGTCGTCGTGATCGGCCAGCACCTCGACCAGCTTGTCGAGCGCCTCCTGCTCGACCGCCTGCATCTCCGAGGGCACGGCCATCATTTCCGAGGCCTGGCCGTTGCGGTAGCGGTAGGCGCGGTCGCTCACCAGATCGACATAGCCAGTGACGTGGCCGGCATCGGTCATCGGCACCTGGCAGAGCGCGAGCGGCATGCGTGCCTGGGCCTGCAGCGCCGTGAGCGTCTCCGCCAGCCCGCCTTCCAGCGTGTCGATCTTGTTGATCAGCACCAGGTGCGGGATGTGCCGCTCGGCGAGCAGGTGCAGGATCGGGGCCACGGTGAGGGCGCGCGAAGCGGCGGGGTCGCAGACAACGACGGCGATGTCCGCCACGCTGAGCGCCGCCGCCGCTTCGTAGGCGAACTCGACCGAGCCGGGGCAGTCGAGGATGGCCCATTCGTCACCGAGATAGCTCGCATGGCCGAGCCGCGTCTCGGTGGTCGGCGGGCGGTTGCGCGGATCGGCCAGCCGGCGGGCGGGGGATCCGGCCGCCTCCAGCAGGGCCTCGAAAAGCGTGGACTTCCCGCTCCCCGACGGCCCCACCAGGGCGACCGTGCGTGGGCTTCTTGCGGCATTGTCTCCGGGCATAGGGTTCCCCTCTCGTTGATGAGGGCGCCCAGCGGGCGTGACGCCCTTCGCGCGGAAGCCTAGACCCGGAAGCGATCGGGCGGGAGTCCCCGCTCAGTCCGGACGCGCTGTGGCCAGCGGCAGCGGATCGAGCATGGTGTTCAGCCGCCCGGCGGCGAGGGCGGCGAAGACGGCGAGCAGGGCGTGGCGGCGCGCGGTTGGCAGCCGGTGCTCCGGCGCGGCGCGCAGTTCCACCGCCTCCCCATCCGCCGCGACGATCAGGCCCGCGGTCTCGGGGATCAGCGCGCGGGGGAAATCGGTATCGACGGCAAAGAACAGCCGGTCGCAATACTCACGGTATTCATGCCATTTCCTGTCGCTCTCGTAGTCGGTGCGTCCCGATTTCACCTCGATGCAGATGAAGCCGCGATCGGGCAGCAGCGCCAGGATATCGGCGCGCCGGCCATTGGGCAGCGACACCTCCGTGAGCGGCGCCCAACCGCGTGCGCGGCAGAAGCGGGAGGCAGCGCGATGGATCGCGCGCGTGCGTGCCGCCGCGTCCGAGGTCTCGCTCACCCGGTCGTCGGGTCCATGCGCCGCGCTGCTCATGCGTCGTCGGGGCTCATGCGCCCGCATCGCCCATCGGTGCCATCCCGACCAGGCGGTCGATCGCCCGCGCGAGATCGAGATCGCGCGCCGTGAGGCCGCCCGCGTCATGCGTCGAGAGCACGATGTCCACCCGGTTGTAGACATTCGACCACTCCGGGTGATGATCGAGCTTCTCGGCGAGCAGGGCCACGCGGGTCATGAAGGCGAAGGCACCGGAAAAGTCAGCGAAACGGAAAGAGCGGGCAATGGCGTCCCGGCCTTCCACCAATTCCCATGCCGGCGGGATCTGTCTGCGCTGCACCCTGGTGAGTTTCGCTATACGGACCACGGTCTTTCTCCCGGGTTGGCAATGAAGGGCACGCTGGCGCCGGATGCCGAGCTGATCGCTGCCATCGCCGAGCGGGCGCTGGAGGCGATCCCGGAGCGGCTGCGCCGCCATGTGCGCGGGGTCGGCATCATGGTCGATGAGCTCGCCGATGACGAGACGCTGCACGAAATGGGCATCGACAGCCCCTACGATCTGACCGGCCTCTACGACGGTATTCCCTGGGGCGAGAAGGATTCCGGCGCGATACCGCCGCGGCCGGATACGATCCATCTCTACCGCCAGGCGATCCTGCTGGAATGGATCGAGACCGGCGAGACGCTGGAGCGGCTGGTCCGCAACGTGTTGATCCACGAGATCGCCCATCATTTCGGCTTCAGCGATGCGGCGATCGCGCGCCTGGAGCGGGAAGAATGAGCTCGGCGACGCGCGCGCGCAGCACCGGCAGCAGTTCCTGCGCGAACCAGGGGTTGCGCCGCTCCCAGGCCATGGTGCGCCAGGACGGGTGCGGCAGCGGCAGGAGCCGAGGCTGGTGGCGGCGGAACGCGGCGACATGCTGGGCGACCGGGCCGCGGCCAAGGTAGCGCGCCTGGGCGTAGCTGCCGACGAGCAGGGTCAGTTCCAGCGCCGGCATCAGCGCGAGCAGGTGCGGGTGCCAGGTGGGCGCGCAGAGCGGGCGCGGTGGCGCATCGCCGCCTCGCGGCAGGCGGCCGGGATAGCACAGCCCCATCGGAACGATGGCGATGCGCGCGGCGTCGTAAAAGACGTCGGGCCCGACCCCCATCCAGGCGCGCAACCTCGCGCCGGAGGGATCGTCCCAGGGAATGCCGCTCGCGTGCACCTTCGTCCCCGGCGCCTGGCCGACGATGAGCAGCCGCGCCGTTGCCGACACGCGCAGCACCGGGCGCGGGCCGAGCGGCAGGTCGGCGCAGAGGCGGCAGGCACGCGCCTGCGCCACGACCTCGTCAAGGCTGGGGGCCGGGCGGGTTGAGCAAGACATGGGCCGGTCATAGCCTGTCGCCAACGTCCTGGAGAGTCGCGTGAGTTCATTTCCCTTCGCCTGCGAGAAGCAACCCGCGACCGGCTCGCGCGGCATGGTGGTGACCAATCACCCGCTGGGCTCGGCCGCGGGCAGCGAGTTGCTGCTCGCCGGCGGCAACGCGGTCGATGCGGCGGTCGCGGCGCTGTTCGCGCTGACGGTGGTCGAGCCGATGATGGTGGGCGTGCTTGGCGGCGGGCTGATGCATCTTCGCCTCGCCTCGGGCGAGCATCTGGTGCTGGACGGGCTCAGCACCGCGCCGGCGCGGGCCAGCGCCGCGATGTACGAACCGCTCGCCGAGGCCCTGCCGGACTACCAGGAGACGGCGGGGCGCAAGAACCTGGTGGGGCCGCTCGCGGTCGCGGTGCCGGCGGCGCTTGCCGCCTGGTGCGAGGCACTCGCCCGATACGGTACCAGGTCGCTCGCCGAGGTCATGGCGCCGGCGATCCGCTTCGCCGAGGAGGGGTTCGCGACCACCAGCTATCTGCGCGAATGCGTGGCCGACACGGCAGGCGATCTCGCTCAGGACAAGGAGCTTGCCGCCATGCTGCTGCCCGGTGGCGAACCGATCCCGGCGGGCACGCGGCTGCGGCGGGCGGATTACGCGGCGAGCCTGCGCATGATCGCAACGGAGGGACCGGCGGCGCTCTACCGGGGCCGGCTCGGCCGGGCGCTCGCGGATTTCATGCGTGCCAGCGGCGGTTTGATCGACGAGCAGGATCTGGCTGTCGTGCGGCCGATCACGCGCGCGCCGATCCGCACCACCTACCGCGGGCATGAAATCCTCGGGCCGCCGCCACCGTCCTCGGCGGGGGTCCATATCGCGCAGATGCTGGCGATCCTGGAGGGATTCGACATCGCGCGGCTCGGCTTCGCGACGCCGGATGGCGTGCATCTGCTCGCCGAGGTGCTGAAGATCGCGTTTGCCGATCGTGCCGTCGCCACCGCCGATCCGGCATTCGTCGACGTGCCGGTGGAGCGGCTGATCTCGCGTGCCTATGCCACCCAGCGCCGCGCCGCGATCGCCATGGACCGGGCGCAGGACTGGCAGCCGGGCGTGGCGCTCGCGGAATCGGCCGACACGACGCACGTCACCGTCGCCGACCACGACGGCAACGTCGTCGCCGCGACGCAGACCATCAACGGCCTGTTCGGCGCGCGCATCGCGGTGCCCGGAACCGGCCTGATCTGCAACAACTACATGTACAATTTCGATCCGCATCCCGGGCGCGCGCTGTCCATCGCGCCGGGCAAGCGGGTCTTCACCTCCATGGCGCCGATGATCGCGCTGCGCGAGGGCCGGCTCGCCTTCGCGCTCGGGCTGCCGGGTGCCCTGCGCATCTTCGGCTCGGCGATGCAGGCGATGGTCAACCTCATCGACCATCGCATGACGCCGCAACAGGCCGTCGAGGCGCCGCGTGTCTGGACCCAGGGGCATCTGCTGGAACTGGAACCAGCGATTCCCGAGGCGACCGCGGCGGCGCTCGCCGCGCGCGGCCATCGCCTCGCCCGCGTGCCGCGCGTCGCCGGCGGCATGAACGCGATCGCCTGGGCGGCGGACGGCACGATGACGGGGGCGGCGTGCTGGCGCGCGGACGGTACGCCGGTTGCCGCCGCCGGCGGCCTGGCGCGCCCCGGCGTGCGCTTTTCGATCTGAAGGGGGGCGGCGTGAGCGAAACCGTCGTCATTCTCGACATGATGAATCCGGCGCGCGCGGACAGGCTGCGCGCGCTGCTGCCCGAGGGGATGGTGCTGATCCACGCCACCGAGCGCGGCGAGGCGCACCGCTGCGCCATCATCGCCGAGGCGGACTACGCCATCACCGGCCAGGTGGAAGTGACCGGCACCGTGCTGCGCGCGGCCAGGCGCCTCAGGCTGCTGCACAAATGGGGCGTCGGCGTCGACAACATCGACCTCGCGGCCGCGAAGGCGTGTGGCATCGTGGTGGCGCGCACCACCGGCAGCAATGCGATCGCGGTCGCCGAGCACGCGACCGGGCTGATGCTCGCGGCACTGCGCAACATCGGCTATGGCCATGCGGAGCTGCGCGAGGGACGCTGGGCGGGCAGCGCCATGCCGCAGGAGGCGCGGCTGCTGTCCGGCAAGACGGTGGGCATCGTCGGCTTCGGCGCCATCGGCCGCAGCGTGGCGCGCCTGCTGGCGGGCTTCGGCTGCACCATCCTCTACAACAAGCCGACGCCGCTGCCGCCGGCGGAGGAGCAGGCGCTCGGCGTGGCCTACGCGACGCTGGCCGAGATGCTGCCCAGGGTCGATGTGCTGTCGCTGCACTGCCCGCTGGTGGCTGCCACCGCGAAGCTGATCGATGCCGCGGCGCTGGCGGCGATGAAGCCCAGCGCGGTCCTGGTCAATGTTTCGCGTGGCGGCGTGGTCGACGAGATGGCCCTGGTCGAGGCGTTACGTCATCGTATCATCCATGCCGCAGCGGTGGATGTCTACGAGACCGAGCCGGTGCCGGCCGATCACCCGCTGCTCAAGCTGCCCAATGCCGTCGTCACGCCGCATCTCGCGGCGGGGGCGGCCGACAATTTCGTGCCCACCGTGACGCGGATGTTCGACAACATGCGCCGCTGCGGCCGCGGCGAGGCGATCCGCGACGGCGATCGCGTCGTCTGAGCCGTCGCGTCGTCTGAGCCGTCAGGCCAGCGAGTATTCCACCTCCGGTTCGTACGCGGCTTGCTCCTTGCCCAGCCGTGAGCTGAACAGGGTGAAATGCTCGACCGCGAACGGATCGGTGCGAAAGAGGTTGTGGCGCTGCACGAAGGCAGCGAGTTTGTCGGGGGCCGCGTTGTCGAGCCGCGCCAGCGAGACATGCGGTGCGAAGCGCCGGCGCTCGGGCTCGAGCCCGGCCCGTTGCAAAGCCGTTTCGATCTTGCCCTGCAGGTGGTCGAGGCGCTCGTTGCGCTCCACCCCCACCCAAAGCACCGTCTCGCGACCGGCCTTGGCGAAGGTGCCGATGCCGGCGAGGGTGAGGGCGAAGCGTCGCGCACGCAGGGCGGCGAGGGCGTGGTCCAGCTCCTCGGCGCGGAACGGCGGCACCTCGCCGATGAAACGCAGGGTGAGGTGGAGGTTCTCCGCCGGCACCCAGCGTGCGCCGGGCACACCGCCACCAAGGGCGGCCAGCCGCTCGCGCAGGTCCCAGGGCAGTTCCAGGGCAACGAACAGTCTCATGTGTGGCCGACCTCGCCGAGCAGCCTGAGCACCAGCGGCAGGATATGGGCGACGACGACACGAACGCCGGCGGCATCGGGGTGGATGTGGTCGGGCTGGTCGAGCGACTTGTGGGCGGCGACGCCGGCGAGGAAGAAATCCTCGTAGATGACGCCTGGCCGCGCCCCAAGGCGGGCGAACACGGCGCGGAACTCGCGCTCGTATTGCGGGCCGAGATTGGGCGGCGCGTACATCCCGGCGAGCAGTGCTGGAATGTGCCGGGCCGCGAGCTTGTCCAGGATCGCCGACAGGTTCTTCTCGGTGTTCGCGGGGTCGAGCCCGCGCAGCCCGTCATTGCCCCCAAGTTCGACGATCGCTGCATCGGCGCCGCCGGCGAGCACCCAGTCGAGCCGCGCCAGCCCGCCCGCCGTGGTATCGCCCGAGACGGCGCCGTCGATGATGCGGACCGGGTGCCCGGCCCGCGCCAGCGCTGCCGCGAGCTGTGCCTGGAAGGCATCGGCCGCGGGCAGGCCATAGCCGGCCGAGAGGGAGTCGCCGAGGATGAGCAGGCGCGGGGCGGATGGCTGGGCCGGGGCAGCCGCGGCCGCGGTGGGCAGCGACCTTGTGAGCAACGACAGGGTGAGCAACGCCAGGGCGAGCAACGACAGGGTAAACAACCCGCGCCGCGCGAGACCCGGTTGGCGGGACGGCGGGGACGGGCCATATCGCTCAGCCATGGACAGTCTTGCTCCGTCGCCTGCGTCGCGATCCGCCGTGCCGCCCGCAAGGGGGGTGCGAATCGTCGCCGAGGATCTGCGGCTGACCGTGCCCGCCGCCCATGGGCCGGTCAACATCCTTCGCGGCATCGACATGGTCGTCGAGCCGGGCGAGGCGGTGGGCCTGGTCGGCCCCTCGGGCAGTGGCAAGACCAGCCTGCTGATGGTGCTTGCCGGCCTGGAGCGGCCGACCGGGGGGCGTGTCCGGCTGGGGGAGGCCGACATCGCGGCAATGGACGAGGACGCGCTGGCGCGTCTGCGCCGCGACGAGATCGGCATCGTGTTCCAGGGCTTCTACCTCATCCCGACCATGACCGCCTGGGAGAACGTCGCGGTCCCGCTCGAACTCGCCGGCGTGCGGGATGCGCGCAGCAAGGCGGAGGCGGCGCTTGCGGCCGTCGGTCTGTCGCACCGGCTGCTGCACCGGCCGGACCAGCTTTCCGGCGGCGAGCAGCAGCGCGTGGCGCTGGCCCGCGCGGTCGTCGCCAGGCCGCGGCTGCTGCTCGCCGATGAGCCGACCGGCAATCTCGACGGCGAGACCGGGCGGCAGGTGATGGACCTGCTGTTCGCGCTGCGCCAATCGAGCGGGGCGACGCTGCTGCTCATCACCCACGACAAGGTGCTCGCCGGGCACTGCGACCGTATCGTCGCCATGGCGGACGGCAGGATCGCGTGAAGCTGAAGCTGCTGTTCACGCTGGCGCGGCGCGAGCTGCGCGCCGGCACGCGGGGCTTGCGCATCGTCATCGCCTGCCTCGCCCTCGGCGTCGCTGCGATTGCCGGCGTCGGTTCGCTGCGCGAGGGGATCGCGCGCGGGCTCGCGGCCCAGGGCTCGACGCTGCTCGGTGGCGACCTCGACATCGAAAGCGCCTCGGCGCGGCTGCCGCCACAGCTGGCGACGTGGTTGCGGGCGCGCGGCGCGAAGGTCTCCGAAATCGTCACGCTGCGCTCGATGCTGATCGCGCCCTCCGGCAAGCGGTTGCTGGTCGAGCTGAAGGCCGTGGACCGCGCCTGGCCGCTGCTCGGCAGCTCCGGCCTCGCTGCCGGCGCGCTGGCGGCGAAGGATGGCAGGCCGGGCCTGGTGGGCGAAGCGCTGGTCGCCGAGCGGCTCGGAATTGCGCCCGGCGCCACGGTACGGCTCGGCAACGAAAGCTTCCGCTATGCCGGCCTCCTGCCGCACGAGCCGGACCGGGTTGCCACGCCGTCGATCCTGGGGCCGCGCGTGCTGATCCGCCTTTCCCGCCTCGACGCCGCCGGGCTGGTCGTCACCGGATCCTTCTTCGACGACCATCTGCGCGTGCTGCTGGCGCATCGTGCCGATGTCGCGCCCACGCTGCGCGCGCTGGCGGCGGCGTTTCCGGGCAATGGCTGGCACATCCGCACCGCGCGCGATGCAGCACCGGGCCTTGCGCGCTTCATCGACCGGACCTCCCTTTTTCTGATCCTGGTCGGACTGACCTCGTTGCTGGTCGGCGGCATCGGGGTCGCCAACGGCACCAGTGCCTGGCTGGCCGCCAGGGCGCGCAGCATTGCGGTGCTGCGCTGCCTCGGTGCCTCGGGCGGCCTGGTGACCGCGCTGGCGATGACCCAGGTTCTGGCGCTGGCCTGCCTTGGCATCGCGATCGGCGTGGTGCTGGGCGCGGCGCTGCCCTACCTCGCCGTCGCGGCGCTCGGCCGCGTGCTGCCCGTGCAGCCGGAACTGGGCATCTTTCCGGCGCCGCTGGCGCTTGCCGCACTGTTCGGTTTGCTGACGGCGGCAAGCTTCGGCATCTGGCCGCTGGGCCGCGCCGCCCGCATCCCGGGTGCGGCGCTGTTTCGCACCAGCATCAGCGTCGCCGGACCGGTCGGCTGGCGCACGGCGATCGCAGGGCTGGTGCTTGCCGCCGGTCTCGTGGCGCTTACCGTCGCCACGGCCGAGGATCCGCGCTTTGCCGCCGGGTTCTGCGCCGCGGCGCTGGGCACGCTGGCGTTGTTCCGCGCCGGCGGCTGGGGGCTGATGCGCATCGCCGCGCGGCTGCCGGCGCGCGGCGCCGCGGTGCGACTGGGGCTCGGCAACCTCTCACGCCCGGGGATGCCGACGCCGCTGATGCTGGTCTCGGTCGGGCTCGGCCTGGCGACGCTGACCGCGGTGGCGCTGGTGCAGGGCAATGTGCAGCAGGAGCTTGGCGGGGCCATGCCGGCGCGGGCGCCCAGCTTCTATTTCATCGACATCCAGCCCGGCGAGCGTGCGACCTTCGAGCGCATCCTGCGGGCGACGCCGGGGGTGAGCGATATCGAGATGGTGCCCAGCCTGCGCGCCCACGTCGTCGCGGTGAAGGGCGTGCCCGCGGCCGAGGTGCGCGCCACTCCCGGCACGCGCTGGGCACTCCGGGGGGATCGCGGCCTCACCTACGCCGCGACCCCGCCGCCGGGAACCGATCTGGTGGCCGGGCGATGGTGGCAGGCCGACTACGCCGGTCCGCCGCTCGTTTCCTTCGACGCCGGGCTCGCGGCCGGGTGGGGGGTGCATGTCGGCGACACGCTCACGCTCAACGTGCTCGGGCGCAACGTCGTGCTGCGCGTCGCGAGCCTGCGCCGCATCGCCTGGCGCTCGCTGGCGCTCAACTTCGCGATGGTTGCGAGCCCCGGGCTGCTCTCCGGCGCGCCGCATACCTTCATCGCGACCGCGCGCACGGACCCGGCCGCCGACGCCGTGTTGCTGCGGCGGGTGACGGACGCGCTGCCCAACGTCTCGGCGATCCGGGTCGCGGATGTGCTGGCGACCGTTGCCGCGCTGTTCGGCCAGCTCGGCACGGCGCTGGCCGCGACCGGCTCGCTGGCGCTGGCGGCAGGGGCGCTGGTGCTGGCCGGGGCGGTTGCCGCGGGGCGGACGCGGCGGGTGCGCGAGGCCGTCATTCTCAAGACGCTGGGAGCAAGCCGGGCGCAGATCCGCACCGCCTGGCTCATCGAATTCGGCATCCTCGGCCTCGCCGCCGGCGCCATTGCCGCGGTGGTCGGCACCGGGGCGAGCTGGGCGGTGGTGCGCCTGGTCATGCACGGGAGCTGGGTGTTCCTGCCCGGGACGCTCGCTGCCGTCGTGCTGGGCTCGCTCGGATTGATGCTGCTGGTGGGCTTCGCCGGGACGGAGACGGCGCTGCGCGCCAAGGCGGCGCCGTTGCTGCGGAACGAGTAGCCGGCCGGGGCTCGAAAGAAGTTTTATATTCCAAAGCCTTGCGATCGCCCGCCGGCGGTCGTTGCCCGGCCGGCGCATTACCGCGATTTTGCTTGAACGCCGTGCGCGACCCGCCAAAATGCAGGCCGAGGGGCCGGGTGCCCCGCAGAGGAAACACGAATGGCGTTAAATCCGAACTACCGCGCCTATCCCGCCGCTGGCATCACGGACGCCTCGGTGCTGGATGCGGGCCTGCGCGCCTACATGCTGCGCGTCTACAACTGGATGGCGTCCGGGCTGGTGCTGACCGGGATCGTTGCGTACGCGATCGCCAACACATCGCTGTTCAACGTTTTCTACCCGCTGGTGCAGACGCCGCAGGGACCGATGCACGTGCCCGGCGGGCTCGCCTATGTGGCGATGTTCGCGCCGCTGGCGTTCGTCATGGTCCTGCAGTTCGGTGTCAACCGGCTCTCCACGCAGGCCGCGCAGGCGCTCTACTGGGCGTTCTGCGTGGCGATGGGCGCGTCGCTGACGAGCATTTTCTTCGTCTACACGCATGAGAGCATCGTGCGCGTGTTCTTCATCGCCGCCGCGACCTTTGCCGGCATGAGCCTCTACGGCTACACCACGCGCGCCGACCTCTCGCGGTTCGGCAGCTTCCTGATCATGGGGCTGATCGGCGTCATCGTCGCTTCGCTGGTGAATATGTTCATCGGCAGTTCCGCCCTGCAGTTCGCGATCTCGGTGATCGGCGTGCTGGTGTTCGTCGGGCTCACCGCCTACGACACGCAGCGCATCAAGTCCGACTACGTGAACACGGTCTACAGCTACGGGCCGGAGATGGCGGCGAAGCGCAGTGTCTATGACAGCCTGCAGCTGCTGCTGAACTTCATCAACCTGTTCCTGCTGATGTTGCAGCTGTTTGGTAACCGCAGCAGCAGATAACCGCAGCAGCAATAGCTGCGGCATCGGGAGCGTCGTCGACGAAAAAGGGGCGGGCACCTCTCCGGGTCCCGCCCCTTTCCTGTCCCGCCGGTCGGTGCTGGCGGAAGGTCAGGCGATGGTCTTGAGGAAGTCGTTGAGCTTGGTCGCGGCCGTCGTCTTGTCGGTGCGGTCCAGCGCCGCGAGTTCGGCCGCGAGGCGGTCCATCGCCGCCTCGTAGATCTGCCGCTCGGAGAAACTCTGGTCCGGCTGACCGGCGTTGCGGTGCAGGTCGCGCACCACCTCGGCAATGGCGATCGGGTCGCCGGAGTTGATCTTCGCCTCGTATTCCTGCGCCCGGCGCGACCACATGGTGCGCTTGATGCGCGCCTTGCCGTGCAGAACCGCCATTGCCTCCTCGAACATCTTGCGGTTGGCGAGCTTGCGCAGCCCGGCCGAGCGGGCCTTGGCGACCGGCACGCGCAACGTCATGCGATTTTCTTCGAAGGTGATGTGGATCAGCTCCAGCCGGTGGCCGGCGATCTCTTCGATGGCGATGCGGTCGACCTTGCCCACACCGTGCGTCGGGTAGACGACATAGTCGCCCTCGGCAAAGGTCTCGGCCTTCGCCGGCAGACGCGGGGCGATGATCGGCCGCCCGGGTGGCATCGGCGGGCGCGGCGGAGCCTGCGGCGGGCGCGGCTCGCCCGCGGGCACGGCGACGGCAACGGGCGCAGGCCTGGCTTCGACGACGGCAGGTTCCTCGACGGGCCCGGTTTTCGCGGGCGCCGCGGCTGGTGCCATCGGCGGCTTCGGGGTCGGTTTAGCCGGCGCGGCTTTGGCGGTCGTCGAGCTGGGGGAATGCTTCACGATATCCTGCTGGCGTGGGGGGCGCGCCGGGATGGCGGCGGAGTTCTTGGCGGTGGATGCCGCGGCGGGCTTGCCGGTCACCGTGGTCTTATCGTTGGCCGCGCGTTGCTCGGCCTTGTTCGCGGGATCGGGCTTGGCTGCTGGGCTGGGCTTGGCTGCTGGGCTGGGCTTGGCTGCTGGGCTGGGCTTGGCTGCTGGGCTGGGCTTGGCTGCGGGACTGGGCTTGGCTGCGGGACTGGGCTTGGCTGCGGGACTGGGCTTGGCTGCGGGATTGGGCTTGGCCGTGGGGCTGGGCTTGGTGGCGGGGTTGGCGGCCGTGGCTGCCGGCCGTGCCGACGAAGGCGCGGGCTTCGCGGTCTGCTTCGTCGGACCGGCGGCCTTCCCTGGTTTCACCGAGGCCGCCGCCGTTTTGCGTGCGGCTGCCTTCGCGGGTGCCGTCGCTGCGGTGGTGGTCGTCTTGGGTGCCGCACCGGGTTTGGCAGCGGGCTTCCTTGCCGTGGTCATGACGTCGCCAATCCTCCAAATCCGGCGCGCGCCACTGGACCACACCGCGCGGCATCGCTTGCGGCATCTGGCCCGAGGCGCGCGAACCCGGCCGAAAACCTGTTGGAACGCAGGCGAGCACCAGAACCAACCGGGACGACGCCCCTCGGGCCCGGCAACTCCCCTGCCGGCGCCTCATACCATGAAACAAACGGCGAGTCAGGAGGCCGTCACGGGCGTGACAAAAACCGGGGCCTCCCGTCAGGGCAGGATCGGGGAACGGTCGGTCGCGCTATGGCTTGCCCGGATTCGGCGACAGCAGCGCCTCCTTGCCGGGTTTGTCCTTCCACTCGTCCGCGTCGGCCGGCGCCTCGCCCTTGCGGGTGATGTTCGGCCACTGGGTGGCGAATTCCCGGTTGCGTTCCAGCCAGGGCGTTGCGCGGTCGTCGCTGTCGGGGAGAATCGCCTCCGCCGGGCATTCCGGTTCGCAGACGCCGCAGTCGATACATTCGTCCGGTGCGATGACCAGCATGTTCTCGCCCACGTAGAAGCAATCCACGGGGCAGACCTCGACGCAATCCATGTATTTGCAGCGTATGCAGTTTTCGGTGACCACGTAGGTCATCGGCGGCTCCCGGTTCTATCGCTCGCGGCGGTTATCGACGCCGCGCGGTATGGGGCCGCTGCCGGCGGAGGGCAAGACGTCTCGGGCGGCGGAATTTCGCGATAGAGCAGCCGCGCCTGGGCTGGCGAGCCGCGGCGGGTGGCCAGCGCCAGCACTTCCAGCACGCGCACGTGCCCGCCGAGGGGCACGGTGAGCACGTCGCCCGGGCGGATCGCGGCATGCGGCTTATCGGTCGGCCGGCGATTGACGCGGATCACGCCGTCGGCCGCGAGCTGCGCACACTGCGCCCGCTGCCGTAGCACGCGAGCGCACCACAGCCATGCATCCAGCCTTTGGCTGGCCGGGATCGTCCCGGGCGCATCGTCGCCGGGCCCGGTCATCGCGGGCCAGGAGCCGGTCGGCGGAGCGTGGCGAGCACCGCGAAGGGTCCATGGTCCGCGGCCGGCACCTCCGCTTCCGGAGCTGGCGGCTGCGGGCGGCGGCGCACGGCCGCGAAGCGTGGCGGCGCCGGGGGGCCGGCCATCCCCTCCGGTAGTACCGCGCCGGGAAGCAGCCGGAACCCGAGCGCCCGGAGCACCGAGGGCACCTTATCGCGGCCGATGCCGAGCCGGGACGCCAGGCCGGCCGGAAGCAGCGACGGACCGCCGCCAGCGGCGCGTGCCAGCTCGCTTGCGACGCGCTCGGCGATGTCGAGCCGCAGCAGCACCGGCCCCGCCGCCAACCAGCCGAGGGCCAGCGCCATTTCCTCATCCCAGTTGCCGCGCGGCGGCGCGATCAGTCCCGGCGCCGGCAGGACGGGCTCCTCCCGACCGGTCGCGAGCGCCAGCAGCCGCGCCCGCAGCAATGCCGGCGCCGGTTTGAGCAGGGCCGGCATGTATGTGGCGAACCGCCCGGCCCGGACCCCGGCTGCCGCCAGAGCCTGGCGTTCCGGCCGCGGCAGCCTGGTCGGTGCCGCAGGCATTACGCCGAGGGATTCGCCCAGCAGGTGCACGAGCCCGCGCAGGGCCGGTGTTCTGGCGCGTGCCTCGAGTTCCGCCAGCGGCTGCAGGGTCTGGCGGACCATGCTGTCGGCCCAGGCCTGCAGCCTGGCGCGGATGCGCTCGCGTTCGGCGCCGTCGAGGAACTCCGAGCCGCGCACCGCGACCAGCGGGCGCATGGCCGACGGCCCCGCCCGCAGGCGCGCGACCACGACCCCGTCCCAGGCGATCCGCAGGCCCGCCAGCAGCGCGAAAGCATCGTCGCCCGCCGCCTCCAGCCGTGCCACGCGGCGTGGCATTTCGGTGCGCAGCGCCCGCCGGGCCGCGCGCTGCACCAGGCGCCGCTCGGCTCCCGCCGTGGTCTCGTCGGGGACGAAGTCGAACCCCTCGACACGCCCGACGCCGTGACCCTCGACGACGACCAGGCCCTGCGCGGTCACCGCCGAGAGCAGATCGTCTTCCGCCCCTTCTTCCAGCCGGCGCAGCAGATGCGCGGCGCGACGATCGACGAAGCGGCTCATCAGCCGCTCGTGCAGCGCGTCGGACAGGCGGTCCTCGAGGTTGCGGGCCTCGCCCTGGAAACGCGCCGCATCGGCGAGCCAGCCGGGGCGCGCGGCGACATAGGCCCAGATCCGCACCCCGGCGAGGCGTTGCATCAGCGTATCGATATCGCCGTCGCAGCGATCGAGCAGCGCAAGCTGGCTGGTGATCCAGGCGGTCGGCAGGCGTCCCTCGTGCGCCAGATGCCGGAAGACGCGGGCGCAGAACTGCGCATGCGTGTCGTCCGAGAGCTTGCGGAAATCGGGGATCTGGCACGCTTCCCACAACAGGCGCACGCGTGCCGGCCGGTCGGCCAGGGCCCGGATATCGGTGTCGGTTGCCAGTGCCGCGAGCGCCTGCGCGTCGCTCGCCTCGTTGCCGCGCACCAGCCCCCGGCGCGGCGGCGGCGCGACGAGGCTCGCCAGCAGGCCCGCCACGGAACTCGTGTCGAGGGCGGCGTTGCGCCAGCATAGCTGTTCCAGCGGCTCGAAGCTGTGGTTCTCCACCGCGGCGGCGACGGCGTCCGGGAGCGGCGGACAGGTGGCCGTGGTGCCGAAGGTGCCGTCGCGCATGCCGCGCCCGGCGCGGCCGGCGATCTGGCCGATCTCCGCCGGATGCAGCCGGCGCGGCCGGTGGCCGTCGAATTTCTGCAGGCCGGCGAAGGCGACGTGCTCGACATCCATGTTGAGCCCCATGCCGATCGCGTCGGTCGCGACCAGGAAGTCCACCTCCTTTTGCTGATAGAGCGCCACCTGGGCGTTGCGCGTGCGCGGCGAGAGGCGCCCCATCACCAGCGCGCAGCCGCCGCGCCGGCGCCGCACCGCCTCGGCGATGGCGTAGACCTCGCCGGCAGAGAAAGCGACGACGGCGCTGCGCGGCGGCAGTCGCGAGAGTTTGGTGAGGCCCGCATGCGTGAGCTGCGACAGGCGTGGCCGGGTCTCGATCTCGACGCCCGGCACCAGGCGCGTGAGCAGCGGCCGGATCGTTTCGGCACCGAGGAACATGGTCTCGACCAGACCGCGCGCGTTGAGCAGCCGGTCGGTGAACACATGGCCGCGATCGGGATCGGCGCAGAGCTGGATCTCGTCGACCGCGACGAACTCGACGGCGCGGTCGAGCGGCATCGCCTCGGCGGTGCATGCAAACCAGCGCGCACCGGGAGGAACGATCTTTTCCTCCCCGGTGATCAACGCCACCTGGGCGGCGCCGCGCAGCGTGACCATGCGGTCGTAATTCTCGCGCGCCAGCAGCCGCAGCGGAAAGCCGATGACGCCGGAGGCATGGGCGAGCAGCCGCGTGAGCGCGAGATGCGTCTTACCGGTGTTGGTGGGGCCAAGCACGGCCCGCACCCGGGGGGCAAATCCCGACATGTCTCGATGGTCGGGTGGGGCGGTATCCGGCGCAAGGGGACCCGGGAGCATTCCCCTGCCCCTGTCGCATTCTTAACCAAGCCGGATCGCGGCGGGGCAGACCGCAAGGCCGGTTCGGGCCTGGCTTGAAAACGACGCTTGCGCCCCGCATATCGCCGCCGCGCATGGAGGCAGAGACATGGATCAGGTGGCGGAAAAGCACGAATTCGGGGCCGAGGTCGGGCGCCTGCTCGATCTCGTGGTGCACTCGCTCTACTCGGAGCGGGAGATCTTCCTGCGCGAGCTCGTCGCCAATGCCGCCGATGCGACGGATCGCCGCCGCTTCGAGGCGCTGACCGACAAGCACCTGGCGCTGCCCGAGAAGGCCGGGATCCTGATCGCGGCCGACAAGGCGGCGCGGACGCTGACCATCTCGGATTCTGGCATCGGTATGCGCCGCGAGGAGCTGATCGCCCATCTCGGTACCATCGCTCGCTCCGGCACCCGCGACTTCGGCGAGCGGCTCGGCGCCGCGAAGGCCGAGGAGCGGCCGAGTCTGATCGGCCAGTTCGGTGTCGGCTTCTATGCGGCCTTCATGGTGGCGGACCGCGTCGCCGTGACGTCGCGCCATGCCGGCGAGGAATCCGCCTGGCGCTGGGAGAGCGAGGGCCGGGGTGGCTATGAGATCGCGCCGGCGGAGCGCGAGACCGCGGGGACCGATGTGGTGCTGCACATCAAGGCGGATGCCGAGGAATATCTCGATCCCACGCGGATCGGGGCGGTGGTGCGCAAATGGGCGGACCACATCACGGTGCCGATCGCGATTCTGCGCGACGGCAAGGAGGAGGCCGCGAACGAGGGCACGGCGTTGTGGCGGCGACCCAAGGCCGAGCTTTCCGAGGAGGATGCGACCAGCTTCTATCGCGGGCTTGGCAATCTGTTCGACAAGCCGTGGGCGACGCTGCACTGGCGGGCCGAGGGCGCGCTCGAGTTCTTCGCACTGTTGTTCGTGCCGGCGACGCCGCCGCTTTTCGTCGCCAACGACGAGCGAAGGAGCCGGCTGCGGCTGCATGTGCGGCGCATGTTCATCACCGACGAGGCGGAGTTGCTGCCGCCCTGGCTGCGCTTCGTGCAAGGCGTGGTCGATACCGAGGACCTGCCGCTCAACGTCTCGCGCGAGATGCTGCAGGCCACGCCGGTCCTTGCGCGCATCCGCCGTGCCGTCACCAATCGCGTGCTCACGGAACTGACGACGCGCGCGAAGGATGCCGAGGCTTACGCGGCATTCTGGGAGAAGTTCGGCGCGGTGCTGAAGGAGGCCGCGTGGGACGAGGCGGGCGACGCGGAGAAGGCGGCGACGCTCTGGCGCTTTCGTTCCACGGCGGTCGAGGGGTGGACCTCGTTCGCTGACTACGTTTCGCGGATGCGCCCCGCTCAGGAATCGATCTACGTCCTCGCCGGCGAGGACGTGGCGGCGCTGGCCCACGCGGCGGTGCTGGAGGGGTTCCGCGCGCGCGGCGTCGAGGTGCTGCTGGCTGGCGATTCCATCGATGCGTTCTGGCCCGATCGGTTCGATCGTTTCGACGGCAGGAAGATCCGCCGCGCCGGGGCGGCGCAGGATGAGATCGCGAAGCTGCCGCTGCTTGAGGCGGCCGAAGCGGTGGAGGCCGATGTCGGCGCGCTGCTGCGGGCGATGAAGGCCGCACTTGGCGAGGCTGTCGGCGACGTGCGCGCGACCTCGCTGCTGGCGCAGAGCGCGGTGATGCTGGTCGCGGCCGGCGGCGTCGATCTGCAGGTGCAACGCATGTTGCGCCGCGCCGGTCGCGCCGGGCCCGAACGGCCGCCGGTGCTCGAGATCAACCCACGCCACCGCTTGATCGCGACCCTGGCAGCGCGCGCCGAGGCTGGCGAGGACATCGCGCCCGAAGCCTCGTTGCTGCTGGATCTTGCGCGCATCGGCGACGGCGACACGCCGCGCGATCCGGCCGGCTTTGCCCGCGCGGTCGAGAGCGCGCTCGCGAAATAAGGGCCCTTTCCGGCGCGGCGTTTCCGTGGAAACTCCCCCGCAACAAGAGGGGAGCCCGATGATCGAACAGAAGCTGCCGCTGACCGATGCCGCCCATGGCGCGCGCGTGGTGCATGCGGCGCGGCCGGGCGGCCTCGCGGCCCTGCTGGCCAAACTGCCGCGGGCGCAACGGGATTTTGCCGCTTCCGCAGGCTTCTCGGGCCGGGCCGAGGAGGTGCTGCTGCTGCCCGGCGAGGGCGGGGTGGACGCGCTCCTCGGGCTTGGCGAGGTGCGCGGGCCGTTCGTCTGGGGAGCGCTCGCGAGCCGACTGCCCGCCGGGATCTGGCGGCTCGGCGAGGGCGTGGAGAACTCCGCCGAGGCGGTGCTCGGGTTCTGCCTCGGTGCATACCGCTATGCGGCCTTCAAGCCCGCCAAGCCCGGGCCGGTGCTGGTGCGCCCGGCCGACGCCGCCGGCGCGGAGCGCGAGGCGCAGGCGGCGTGGATGGTGCGCGATCTGGTCAACACGCCGGCCAACCTGCAGGGCCCGGGGGAACTTGCCACCGTCGCCGCGGAACTCGCCCTCAGCTTCGGTGGCGCCGCGACGCTGGTCGAGGGGGAGGCGCTGGCGCGCGATTATCCGACCGTCTTCGCCGTCGGTCGGGGTTCCGAGCGGGCCCCGGTGGTGGCCAAGCTCGCCTGGTCCGGCGGAGGAGCGGCGGCGCCGCTGGTGGCGCTGTGCGGCAAGGGCGTGGTGTTCGACAGCGGCGGCTACGACCTCAAGCCCTCCGCGGCGATGCTGCGGATGAAGAAGGACATGGGTGGGGCGGCGACGATGTTGGGCCTGGCGCGGCTGATCATGGCGGCGGGATTGCCGGTCCGGCTCGAGGTCGCGATCGGCTGCGTCGAGAATTCCGTGTCCGGCCGCGCCATGCGCCCGCTCGACGTGGTGCGCACGCGCCGCGGCCTCGCTGTCGAGATCGGCAACACCGACGCCGAGGGCCGGCTGGTGCTATGCGACCTGCTGGCCGAGGCGTCGGACCGCAAGCCGGCACTGCTGTTGAACGCGGCGACGCTGACCGGCGCCGCGCGCGTGGCGCTCGGACCCGACCTGCCGGCGCTGTTCTGCAACGACGATGCCTGGGCGGAGGCTCTGCTCGGCGCCGGCGGGCGCGTCCATGACCCGATGTGGCGGCTGCCGCTCTGGGACGGTTACGATTCCTGGCTCGATTCTCCGGTCGCCGATCTCAACAACGTTTCCGCCAAGCCGATGGCAGGCGCCATCACCGCCGCCCTGTTCCTGCGCCGCTTCCTCGCTGCGGGCGTTCCCTGGGCGCATCTTGATCTCTACGCGTGGAACGACTCGCCGCGCGCGGGCCGGCCGGAAGGCGGTGAAGCCATGGCCATGCGGGCGGCGGTCGCGGCGATTGCGGAGCGTTTCGGCCCCGGTTGACGCTGCCGCCGGAGGGCTGTCGCCGGCGGCCGCCCGTTCGCGTCTTTGCAGTCTTTGCCTTGATCCGATCGCCTTGCGGCGAATGCCGGGGGGCCGCGAAAAGCCGGACCGCGTGCGCAATTGTTGCGTGAAACTGGCGCGGACGTAATGAGGCCGACATCGGCACATAAGAGCGGCGCGCGTAGGGCCAGCGTGTGGGCGCCTGGTGTGGCGCATGCGAAAGAAGGAATCGACCCATGGCCATGGCAATGACCGGCGAGCAGCTGGTTGGCATCCTGCGCGAGACCATCAATTCCCTCGTCAAACGCGAGGGCGACGATCTCTCGGCACGGCAGCTGGCGGTCTTCCTCAACTGTTACCTCATGGAAGGCGCGCACACGGTCCGGGGCCTTTCGACGGATCTCGAGATTTCCAAGCCGGCCGTGACACGAGCTCTCGACCGCCTGTGCGAACTCGACCTCGCGCGCCGCAAGACCGATCCGGCGGACCGCCGCAGCGTGCTGGTGCAGCGGACCACCCGCGGCACCTCCTATCTGCGCGAGCTGCGCAACGTGATGACAGCGGCGGCCTCGCCTCGCCACGCGCGCTGAACGGCAGGGGGCACGTCGTAGCGGCGGCATCGGTTCGAAACGGCTTCGTTGCGTTTCTGAAGCGACGTGCCGGACCCTGAGGGGCGCACCGGACGAGCAGTGCCGCAGAATTCGATGGCGGCCGCTGGTTATCCGCCAGCCCATCCCGGCAGGCCGGCGATCCGTTCGTCGAAGTGCTGCTGCGCGGCGATCACTTGTTCCAGCGCGCGTTCGCTATGCCGGATCTCGTTTTCGTTGCGCCACGGCCGAGGGGGTTTGAGGGCGAACGCGACAATCACGCTCGGTGTCCCCCCGCCGAGGAGATTGGCACGGGCCAGCGCGATACGGGTGCGCAGCCCTGCGTTGGCCAGGCGATTGCCGACCCATAGCGCGCCGGTGGTCACGCGCTGCGCCTGATGGTCCACGACCAGGGTCCATTGCTGCGGCCGCGCATTCTTCAGGTGGAGGGGAATGATCTCGGCCTCGCCACCGCCGCTGCCGGAACCGCTGAGTGCCGTGAGCGCATGGATCACCGTCGCGGGCGATGTCCCTGCCGGGAAGATCCGTACGGTCACGCGAACGTCCTGGCCGGCGCAGACCAGATGCTGGACGGTGAGGCCGGGCCGGGACGAGTTGCCGGCGGCGGCGGCGCAGGCCGGCGGCAGACGCAGGTGCAGCGCGACCAGCGGCGGGGTGCCGGTGCCACGTGTGTCCAGCAGGTGGGCGGCGAGCGGCGCGAGCAGGATCGCGGCCAGCGCCGCCGTCCCGGCAACGAATCCCTGGCGGGGGCTGGTGCGGCCTTCGGCCGGAGCGGGCATGCCGCGCGCGCGCGGCGCCAGGTCGTCGCGGAACGGCAGCCCGATCACGATCTCGATCAGGATCACGATCGAGAAGAAGATCCAGCCATAAAGCACGTGATCGGTCGCTGCGGCCTGGGCGCTGCCGATGTAGTGGCCGAGCACGACGATGCCGAGGGCGCGGAACCCGTTGGCGATGACCGGAACCACCAGGGACATCAGCAGGAACAGAGCGCGCTTGAGATTGCTGCGATACATCAGCAGCCCGTACAGCGCGCCGAAGGCCAGGGAAGCGATGAGGAAGCGCAACCCCGCACAGGCCTGCGCCACGTAGAACGCGCCTTCGGGGATGCGGATCAGGAAGGCGTTGATGTCGTTCGGGATGCCGAGGATATCCAGCCCGATGCCGGTGAAACGGGTCGTGAAGGTCTGCAGCGGGCCGGTCACGAAGCCGCCGAATGGCACCAGGAAGGTCAGATAGAGCAGGGGAGCCAGCAGCGCGCGGAACAGCGCCGGGCCGAGCGTGGCCAGGAACAGCACCCAGACGAAGCCGATCAGCGCGAGTTGGCGGCCCTCCATGATGCCGAGGCGCTCGGCCAGCAGCCAGGCGGCGCCAGGTGCCAACGCGAGCAATGCCGCGAGCGGCGCCGGCTGGGCGCGCAGCGTGAAAATCCGGTCGCGACGGTCCCAGGCCAGCCACGCCGCGATCGGCAGCACGAAGAAGCAATGGCTGTAGGCGGTGGAGGAATTCCAGACGCTGACCGCGGCCGTGATCTCGGCGTGGAACAGCAGCGCGAGCACGAGGAGCCCCACGCCGATCGCCGGCAGCACCGGGGAGAGGACGTATCGGATGCGGGCAAGGTCGACGGCGCGGGTTCGCGGTAGGGCCATGGGCAAATTCGTGCCATGTCGCGGGCCCCTGCGCCAGCACCAAGCGTCGAGGCGCTGCGCGCCGAGCGGGGCTTGCTGGTTACCGGCGGGAAGGCTAACGACGCATGAGACTGCCAGGGCGAAACGGCGTCGTGCCAAGGAATTGCTGGGTTTCCTGCGTGTCCACGGGGGAGGCGGGACGATCGTGATCCGCACCGACTGCCGCCATTTCCGCGCTGCCAAACCGTGCGCCTTCAATAAACTTGACGGCTCCGAATGCCCCGGTTGTCGGCATGTCGCGCCCTTCGGGGAGCGCATTCTGATGATCAAGCTCGACGCGATCGGCGACGTGCTGCGGTCGGCCTGTCTGCTGCCTGCGATCGCCGCGCGTCATGACCGCCCCTACATCGCCTGGCTGACGCGGCCTGAATCGGCGGAACTCGTGAGCATGATGCGCGGCGTCGATGAGACGCTGGTGCTTGCGCCGGAGACGCTGGCGCGCATTGCCGCGGGCGGCTGGGCGCAGGTCTACTCGCTGTCCAACGACCTGCCGAGTGCCTCGCTCGCCACGCTCGCGGCGGGCGAGGCGCCGGTGGTCGGCTTCTCCTTGCGCCATGGAACGATTCTGCCCAGCAACGATGCGGCGCGCGCCTGGCTCGAACTCGCGGCCTTCGACCGGCTCAAGAAACAGAATCGCACCACGTACCAGCACCGGATGCTGGCCATCCTCGATGCGGCCGCAGAGGCGGTGCCGCCACCCGCGCTCGATATTCCGCCCGCGGTACGACGCGAAGCGGCCTCGCGCGTGGCCGCGCTGTTTCCCGCCAGCAGCCGGCGTCGTGTCGGCATCAATGCCGGGTCCGGCGCGCGTTGGCCCAAGAAGATGCTCGATGAGGAGGGCATCGCCCACGTCATTGCCGCGCTGCTCGCCGGTGCGGATGTCGATATCCTGCTGCTCGGCGCGGAGGCAGAGCGCGCCAAGACCGAGGCCGTGCTGGCACGCTTCGCCGGCGAGCGCCGTGTCGCCGCGGCCCTTACCGGCGGCTCGATCGGCAGCTTTGTTGCCACGCTCGCCGAGGTGCAGGTCCTGCTCTGCGGGGACACGCTGGCGCTGCACGGCGCGACCGCGATCGGCCTGCCGACGGTCGCCGTTTTTGGTCCGACCAGCCTGCCGGAGATCGAGGATTTCGGCGGCCTGGTGAGCAAGGTTGCGGCGGACGGGCTCGACTGTCTGGGTTGCTATGGCGACTGCGACAAGCAACGGCACTGCATGGCGCTGCTGGATCCGAGCCGGCTCGCCGAGATGCTGCTCGCCCGGCTCGGGACCGGCTGATTGCGCATCTTCTTCCTTGCCCAGCGCGTGCCCTTCCCGCCCGATCGCGGCGATAAGATCACCACGGCCAACGAAGTGCGCCATCTCGCGCGCTCGCACGAGGTGCACGTGTTCTGCCTCGCCGATGGGGAGGACGATCTCGCGCAGGCCGAGCCGCTGCGGCGGATCGTGACGTCGGTGACAGCGGTTCCGGTCTCGGCATGGCGCGCGCGGCTGCGTGCTGTTGGCGCGCTGGCTGGCGGCGGGCCACTCACGGTCGCCATGCTGGACGAGGGGGCCCTGCGGCGTGCGGTCGCCGCGGCCGCCGCGAGAACGCCGCCGGATCTCGTCTTCGTCTACAGCTCCAACGTGGCGCAGCACGCGCTTGGCGTCGGCGGGGTGCCGCGCATCATGCAGTTCGCGGATCTGGACAGCCGCAAATTCGCCGCTCTCGGTACCAGTGCCGGCTGGCCGATGCGCCTTGTCTACGCGCTGGAGGGGCGCCGGCTGCTTGCCTGGGAGCGGCGCATCGCGCAGGCCTTCGCGCATTCGCTGCTGTGCACCGAAGCGGAGGTCGCGGAGTTCCGCACGCTCATTCCGGGAGTGCCGGTGAGCTGTGTCGGCAATGGTGTCGATCTCGACTATTTCGCCCCGGGCGCGGCCGCGCCGGAGGAGGATCTGCTCGTCTTCACCGGCGTCATGGATTACTCCGCCAATGTCGATGCCATGGTCTGGTTCTGCGCCGAGGTGCTGCCGCGTATCCGCGCAACCCGTCCCGCGGCGCGGCTCGCGATCGTGGGCAGCAGGCCGAACGCCGCCGTGCGCGCGCTCGGTGCGCTGGCCGGCGTCACCGTCACCGGCCGCGTGCCCGATGTACGGCCCTGGATCGGACGGGCCGCCGTTTTTGTGGCGCCGCTGCGCCTGGCGCGCGGGATTCAGAACAAGGTGCTGGAGGCAATGGCGTCGGGCGTGCCGGTGGTGGCCTCGACCGCCGCATGGCGGGGCACGGGACTGGCGGCGGGCGATGGGATCGTGCCGGCCGCAGACGCCGACGCCTTTGCCGCTCGCGTTACGGAACTGCTCGCCGATCCGGCCGGTCGCGCGGCGCTCGGCGCTCGCGGGCGGGTGGCGATGGAACGGGACTTCACCTGGGCGGCGCAGTTCGTCCGGCTCGATGCTGTCATCGCCGGGGTGGCTGCCCGCTAGAGCAACCCGGGTCTGCCGGAGCCGGACAGAGGCTCGGACAGATCCGAGGTTGCTCTAGCCGAGCCCGCGCACGATCGCAGGGCCGAGCAGGTTGGCGAGTGGCAGCGGCAGTTTCTTCCAGGCGGCGATGAAGAGGCGGTATTTCGGGTTCAGGGGATTGAGATCGGGGATCGCAACGCCGGGGGCCAGCCGGTATCGGTGCATGATGGGTGCCGGCTCGAAGCCCCAGTTCTTCTTGAAGGCAAAGGCGCCGGTGCCCCGCTTGCTGCGACCGAAATCGAACAGGGAGAGCCCGCGGCCGGCAGCACGGCGCATCACCTCCCAGTACATAAAGTCGTTCGCATAGCAGTGGCGCGCGGCATACGTTCCGCCGCCGTAATAAGGTAGGACCTCGTCGCGGAAGGTGAAGTTCATCACCGCGGCGACCGGCGTGCCCTGTTCGCGGATCGTCACGATCTCTGCATCCTCGCCGAAACCGTCGAGCAGTGCCTGAAACCAGCGACGCGCGAAAACCGGGGTGCCGAGATTGCGCACACTCTCGGCGTAGATGCGGTGCAAGCCCCTAGCGTCGCGCGAGACGTCGGAGGTGAGGCCGCGTTCGATCCCCTTGCGCACCATGGCGCGCTGCTTGCGCGGAATCGCCTTGAGGTTCGCCTCGTCTGAAGCGGTGAACCGCTTGCGGAACGTGACGTAGAGATCATCGCGCGCAGACCAGGCGCCGGTGGTGAAAACGGTGGGATCGAGATCGTGCAGCAGCCGAAGTTCCAGCACCGGCGCGGAAGTTTCGCACATGATGCGCTCCGCTTCGGCAAGCAATGCCGCCTCGGTCGCGGGCTCGTCGCCGAGCGGCCCGCCATGGACGCAGAACGGCACCGAAATGAGGCTGTGGCCGAACAGGCGCGAGCGCACGCTGCCGAGCGGCAGCACGCCGACGATCACACCATCACGTTCGGCAAGGATGAAGTGCGTCTTGTGGCCGAAACCCTGTTCGATCGCCCGGGCCCAGCCGGCACGATGGAAGAAGGTGGCACGCGGATGCGCGAGCACGAAGGCATCCCAGGCGGCAACGCTGCCCGCGTCGAGGGGCCGGATGGTGAGCGGCATGCTCAGGCGGCGAGTTCTGGCGCAAACACGCGGTCGATCCGGTCCCAGGCGAAATCGCGCAGGAGGTGGCGCAGCCGGCCTTCCATCGCCGCGAGATTGACGCGATGGCGGAAGCGCGAGCGGGCGGAGGCGCCGGCAATCAGCGGCTGGCCGGGATCGATCTCCCAGGGATGGAAGTAGAAGATCGCCCGCGTGCCTTCGCCGACCACGCGGCGCAGTCCGGCCCGGAACAGCGTATAGGGCGCGAGACGGAACCAGCCGCCGCCCGAGAGGGGAAGGTTGCGGCTGCCGAACTGCAGGGTGGTCATCGGCAATTCCAGCAACGCCCCGCACCGGTGCGCCCGGCGTGGCGAGTCCGGGGATCCGTAGAGGTCGTGGCGGATCGGGAACACGGACGATGAATAGCGGTAGCCAGCCCGGGCGAGCGCGTCATACGCCCAGGGCGTGCGCGGGCCGATGGAAAAGGTCGGCGCGCGATAGCCGGTGACGACGACCCCGCCGATATCCTCGAGCAGCGCCCTGGCTCGCGCGATATCGGCGGCGAAGGCAGCCTCGCCGATCCGATCGACGCGCTGGTGCCCGTAGCCGTGGCTCGCCAACTCATGCCCCTCGGCGACGATGCGCCGGACCAGCGCGGGATGGCGCTCGGCGACCCAGCCCAGGGTGAAGCACGTCGCGCGAACGCCGGCTGACGCGAACAGGTCGAGGACGCGGTTGGTGTTGGCGGCAACGCGCGGCGCGAACGCGTCCCAGCGCGCCGGATCGACGATGCTGGCGAAAGCCTCGACCTGGAAATAATCCTCAACGTCGAGCGTCATGGCGCCCGTGGTTGCGCACCGGGAGGTGGGGCCCAAAGGGGCGGGGCCCAAAGGGGTGGGGCCCAAAGGGGTGGGGCCCAAAGGGGTGGGGCCCGGAGAGGTGGGGCCTGGCGTCACTCGCCTCAGCCTCGCGCGCTGACGCCGCCGAAGACGTCCATCAGGCGCTGAAACACGCGCTCGCGCCGGGCTGCGGATTCCTCGAGCGCGGCGACGCGGCGGGACAGTTCCGCGAGCCCCGGCAGCGTCACCACCGGCGCGGCCGCTGCGGCGATCGGCACGGGGGCCGGGACGGGCTCCGGGGCTCCGCCCTCGAGATCGCGCCGCAACTCCTCGGCCGTCGAATCGACCATCGGGCCAGTAATCTTGTGCGCTTCCTCGAGTGCCCCGTAGAGCATGACGCGGGAGGCGAGGCGGTTGATGCGCCGCGGCACGCCGCCGCTTTCGCGATGGATCGCGGCGAAGGCCCCCTCGGTGAAGCTCGGGTCGCCGTGCCATTCCACGGCCTTCAGCCGGTGTTCGACATAGGCGCGCGTTTCCTCCTCGGCGAGCGGACCGAGATGGTAGGAGGCGAGCACGCGGCTGCGCAGCTGCTCGAGATCCGGGCTGGCGATGCGGGCGCGGAACTGGGGCTGGCCCAGCAGGATCATCTGCAGTCCGGCCTGGCCCTCCTCGGGCAGGTTGGAGAGCATGCGCAGCTCCTCGAGCGCCGGCAGCGACAGGCTCTGCGCCTCGTCCACAACCAGCAGCAGCCGGCGCCCCTCGGCGCGGCGGGCGCGCAGGATGTCCGAGAAGTGGGCGATCAGCGTTGCCTTGTCGCTGGTCTCGGCGGTGACGCCGAAGCCGGCCATGGCGAGGCGGAACAGGTCATCGCCCGAGACCTGCGTCGTGCTGACGCGGGCCATCGTATAGACATCCCGGTCGAGCTGCGCCCAGAGCCGTTCGACCAGCGTCGTCTTGCCGGCTCCCACTTCGCCGGTGATGACGATGAAGCCCTCGCCCTGCGAGAGACCGAAGATGAGGTGGGAAATGGCGCGGCCATGGCCACGGCTCTGGTAGAAGAAGCGTTGGTCAGGCGTCAGCTGGAACGGCGGAGCCGACAGTCCGTAGAACTGCTCGAACATCGCTTAGAACTGCTTGTTCAGAGTAATGATCACATAATGTGTGGTTTGGTTGTAACCGGAGGTACGCGAGGACGTGATGTCCAACGCGTATTGCGCCGACGTCGTCAACGTCTTCGACAACCGCCAGTTGGCGCCGAGTGAAAAGCTGTGGATGTACTCGGTAGCCGCCCCGGGCGTTGCGGCGCTGCCGGAGCCGGTGCGGACGCCGTACTGATAGGACGTGTTGGCCGAAACATTCGGCGAGAGATCGTGCTGCCAGGCCAGCGAGACATAGCTGCCTGACGTCGAGGAGGGGCCGGGCGTGGTCGCGGTCGATGCGCTCAGGACCCGGCTGTGGTCGGTGCGCGCGGCCAGGGTGACGACGTCGCGCGGCAGCAGATAGGCGATGGAGGCGCTGTAGCGCTCGATCCGGTCGACGGTTCCCGAGATGCCGAAGAAATTGTCCTCGAGCATCAGCGGCACGCCCGTCACCGCGTCGATGGGATTGCCGTACGGATCCAGCCGCGAGGAGGCGAGCGCGGTCTGGAGATTCTCGGCCGCACTCGAGATCCCTTTCGAGTATCGGCCGCTCAGCAGCAGCCGCGTGCCGAGCTGGTAGGTGCCGTCGAAGGAGACGCTGTTGGCGCCATCATACCGGCCGTAGGTGAGGGTCAACGAGCTCTTGGGATTGGGGAGCAGGCGGGCTCCCGCGCTCCAGGTCATGCCGCGGATATTGATCGGCGTCGTGCCGCCATAGTGCAGATCCTCGTAACCGAGGCTGCCGATGACGATGATTTCTCGCGTTATGCCATAGCCGAGATTGGCGCTGGCGAGGTCGCGATGGGAGGTGCCGAGACTGCCGCCGGTGCTCTGTGACCCGGAGAGCTGCCCTCCGAAGCGCACGCGACCGAAATTTTCGCCGGATGTGAAGCCGGCATGCGCGGCATTGGTGATCTGGTTCTGGTTCGGTGCGACGGTGCCGAACGGCGTGGTGGAGCGGACGTTGTTGCCGTTTTCGAAGGCCGTTTCGGCGAAGGTGTAGCCGAGTTCGGCGATGCCGGTGCCACCGAAGCGGTGCTGCAGGAGGGGAGCGATCTGGAACGCGTAAGTTTGGGTCAGCTGCTGCGGCGACAGGCTCGTCGTGCCGACGCTGCCGAAGCCGCCCTGCCCGAGTGTCTGCGAGCCGGTGCCCCGCGCATCGAGGAAGAGCGTGTCGGGCACCAGGATCGCGTGCAGATTGCCATTGAAATCCTGGCCGATCCTGTTGGCGCTGCCGTCCCGGGCGTAGAAGGTCACCTGGGGGCTGTAGACCAGCGTGCCTTGCAGTCGCGGACTCTGTCCGCTGATCAGCAGGGACGGGCTGATGATCGTCCCGACGTCCCAGCGGCCGGCGCTCCCGGCGCTGCGGCCGGCGCCAACGGGGTCGGCAAAAAAACCGCTGATCGAGATGGCCGGTGTCACCGTGAACCCGGCTTGGGGCGTCGGCGACAGGGGGGACAGCGCCGAGTCGTACGCGTGCCGCAGGTTGCCGAGGTTCACGTCGGCGGCGTTGGACGGCAGCAGGCCGGTGCTCTGGGCCCGCGCCGCGGATGCCGGAACGAGGCTGGCCAGGCCCGCGCCGATCGCTGTTAAACCGAGGAGATAGGCCGCTTTCCGGCACAACCGCCCGCGCCTCGGCGGGAGGGGTTGCAGGGCCGGCTTGTCGCCCGGTCTACGTGTAGGTGCCGAAATAATGATAGGCTCCAAACGTGTAGCTGGTGGTGAGCTTGATCTTGTTCAGCATCAGCATGACGTTTTCGCAAGCCCGAATTAAGTCCAGGGCCGCCACCACCTCGTTCCGTTGCGTTTTTTCCGCCTCCACGACCATGATCACCAGGCCGACCACCGAGGCGAAGGTGCTGGGATCGCTCGTGGAAAGGCAGGGGGGGGTATCGAGCAGCAGCAGGTGGTTGGGAAAACGTCGCGCCAGGCGCTCGAGCAGGGCGGTCACCGGGCTCGCCGCCGCAAGATCCGGCGTCCGTGCCCGGCGCGAGCCGATCGGCAGCACC